>CANQYA010000053.1 GCA_947627965.1 uncultured Bacilli bacterium | reverse complement strand
GGGTGAAGATAGAGCTATCGAAGCTGCTAAACAAGCAGTATCAAGTCCGCTTTTGGAAACATCAATATCAGGAGCTACTGATGCAATAATTAATATTACTGGTGGTATGAGCCTTACTTTGTTTGAAGCCGAACAAGCTGCTGAAGTAGTTAGGGCAGCCGCCAATACTGATATTAATACTATATTTGGTGCTGTTATCAATGAAAATTTAAATGATGAAGTTATTGTTACTGTTATTGCAACTGGATTTGATAAAAGTAATAAAGAACCACTTTACAACACAGCTCAAACGCCAACTAGAAGAATAAAAGAAGCTGATGTACCACAACAAATTATTGATGATGACGATGATGAGGCTGATGACCCATATGGATTGCCACCATTCTTAAGAAATAGAAATTATTAAAATAGACATAGTCTATTTTTTTATATAATTGCAAAAGCAAGAGGGTTTTTTAAGTTCAATTTATAGAGCAAAATACCCCATAAAAGATTGAATAAATTGATATAAAATTTTTAAAATTACTTTAATTATAACTCTTTATATGATATACTTAATACAGTAGGAGGCTTTACATGAATATTAGTAATTTATTAAGTTTAATCGAAAAAGATATAAAACAATTAGAACAAGATGCCAATAATGAAAGTAAAAGAATTGACGAAATAAAAAAGATTGAAGAAATAATTACCATAATCCAAAATAATCCTTATAACTTATACGACTTAAATAAGGATAGTATTAATTATGTAATAAAAGCTATTGGATTAAGTAAGGAACAATTAGCAAAACTTGAGCAATGCCATAGAATTTATGAAATAGGTTTACAATACGGTTATGAAAATGTACCACAGATTGCTGATGTAAATGCATTTATTTTGAAGATAAAGGAAGGCTTAGAAGATAAAAAAGATACTTTAACGGACGAATTATGCGAATGTCAGTATCAAGTTGCAAGATATAAAAACTTGTTATTATTAAAAGAAGAATTAACTAGCGAAGACAAGTTTTTATCAAATTTACCTTTATTATTCGACTATCTTGCTGAAAAAGAAATATCCTTAAAAGATAAAGTTGCTTTAAAAGGAGAAATAAATACTAAAAATAATGAAATATATAATAAAACAGTTCAAAATAAGGCTGTTATGAACTCTTTAAAATATGAAGAAGAAATTAACGAAATAGAAGAAAAATTATCACAACAATTTCCACCAACAACTTTAAATATGCTTAAAAGTGTAGCTGAACTTTTATCAAAATGTAGTACTAGTGAAGAGTTAGCGTCATTGATAAATGATTGGTGGGTATGTTTTGATTTAGAACATCAAAGTAAATTAATAAATGGTTTAATCGATTTAAAAAACATTGAAAAATTAGTTATTAAGAGTGTTAGTTCTAGTGACGATAAAGAATATAAAGAAGATATTGATAAAGTTCAAATGCAAGTTAGTTTCTTACGTGATTATTTAGAAACTTTAAAAGTAAATGACGAATTAGAAAATGAAGCATTAGTAGTTGAGTTGTTGGACGAAAGCGATAATAAAAATATAAAATTACAACAATATTTAGGTAATTTTGAGTCAGATTCACAATTAACACCTAACTGCGTATTATTTATTTCTGACGCTATCGATAGAGATATCAAAGCTATTGACGATAGGGAAACTTTAGAAGATGCTTTCATCTTAATTGAACAGTTAAAAAATGACGACTTAAATACAACAGTAAACTTATCAGGAAATAACAAACTTGTAGATTTACGTGAGATAAAACCTAGATCTTTAGGACGTCAAGCAAGAGTAATTTATGCTAATATTACCGATAACATTTATGGTATTTTGTGCATCTTTGGTAAAAAAGCTAACAATCCTCGAAGAATAAGAGAAATGGTTGAGAACCGTAGAAAACAAATCAATATTGAAAAAATAAGAACATCAATAAAAGAACCTGAAGTTTTAGATCGTTATCTTGAACGAAGTAAGACCGTTTCTGAGACTTTAAGAAAACTTGTTACGGGTGAAAAAGAAACTTCTAAGATAATGGAGGTGCGTAATTAATGGGTAATTTACAAGAAGAACAAAAAAAAGCAGGAGAGCAAATATTTAACGAAGTAATTGAGAAAAAGCATAATGTCGATATTGATACCAAAAAAATAGCTAAAGATTTAGATTTAGATAAACAAGAAGTAAGAGATTATTTTTCAGGATTAACTAAAAATAATTTATCTAGGAATAATGATTTTAGATTATTTAGAAAGTAAAGAACAACTATTAGATAATGATTATCAAACAAAAGAAAGCGAGTGATTTTATGAGAAAGAAATATAATGTAGTTCAAAAGTTACTATCTTTGGTAAATACTCGCTATAATGTTATAGAAAGAAAATTTGAAGAAGTTAGTCATTTTATTGAAGATTTAGATATTATCAAAGATGTACCAAAAGATATTGACGAACAAGAAAAAATAAAAACGATAATGGATTTATCTACTGATAAATATCAAGCCATAATTAATTTACTTGTTCCTGAAAATGAAGTAGATATGATTAAAATTCTTAATGCTTCTCGTGATTTATCACAATTAGGAGTTGATTTAGCACCTAATCAGCAAGAAGCTTTAAAGGAATTAATCGATAGAATTGAGACTAAAAGAAATAGATTACTTAGAATGATACAAACGAGAGAAAAAGATGTTGAATCATTAAATGGTTGCCAAGAATTAATGGGTGAATTAGAGAAACTTAAAACGGAAGGTTTTGTCGATAATGAACTTTTAGAGCGAGTTTTTAAATTTGTCAATGCTAGTTTAGAAGACCGTGATAGCTATTATACACAAGTTTTAAATTTCAATAATGAAAGGTTTATCGAATTAAGTAAAACTAGCGATAAAACTATAGAAAATTCTACTGATGAAAATAAAGAAGAAACGCCTCAAGAAGAAATTAACAATAAAATAGAGGAAGAAAAGGAAGCACCAAAAGAAGAAATAAAAGAAGCTCCAAAAGAGGAAGAACCTATTTTTATTCCTTTAACAGTTGATAAAATAGAAACTACTAATAACGATACTAATCAAATAGAAGAACCAAAAGAAGAAGAAGAACAAGAACAAGAAAATGCCAACAAAATAAATGAAGAAAAATTAAAAGAAATATTAAATAAATATCATTATGATATAGCTAACTTGAGTAGTGCATCTTTAGAAAAATTATTAAATGGCGATATCGCCAAAATAGAAGAAGTTTTTAAAGCTATTACTAAAAATGATTTAAACTTTTTAATAGAAAAAAAAGAAAATAGTAGCTTTTTAACTTTATGCCTTTTACGAGCTAATCCCGAATTGATAGATCGTACTTGTGAGTATTTTAAAAAACATGGTATATGTAATGAAGAATATATAAAATCTTATAAATCTTTATTCTTTGAACCTTCTTATGAGAAAGATGATGATAGCGAAAAAGAAGTAAATAGAAAGAATAATAATAAAATATCTTCTTCTAGTAATGACACTAAAAGTGAAAAAGTGGTCGGTAGAGGTAAAGATTTCTTCGAAAATATTGATATTTTAAAAACGTTAGGTTATGAAGATGACGACGAGTTAATAAAAAATAATATTAAAGTTTTGACGACCGAACATAAAAAATTATTACGTAATATTAAAGCTCTTCAATTATACGAATATCCTATCGGTAGCGATACTTTCCCTTTATCAGCACTATCTTCTGCACGTATTATGGAATTAACTGATAAATTTATTGAATTAGGGGAAGAACAATACATTTTAAGATATGCATCACGCTTAACAGCTTATGTCGATGGTGAAGTAGAAAGAATATATGCTTTAAAAAAGAGAGAATTACCTTATCGTACTAGATATGGTAATGACGAAAAATTATTATCATATGTTACTAATTTAAAATTACCATGTGGTCTTACTGAAGAAGAAATTAAAAAAATTGTTCCTAGAGACAGTGAAGCCCTTTTAAGAGGTAATAAATATAGTGCTTTGTTAGATAAATATTTACCATGTTCAATACATGAGGAAACACTAGAAGATCCAATTATAAAAAGAATTGACGAAACATATATGGTTAGTAAATGGCAATATAAATTTAATGGGGTAGTAATATCAAGAAAGAAATTATTGCGTAACTATGAATTCTTTAAAAATACTGATTTATTATCAAATGATGAAAAAGATCCTAGCCAAATATTATTAGTTTCAGCTATTGATAAATCATTCCTTAACATGGAAGAGATTAGAAAAGTTAACGATGCTGTTACAGAGAAAATTAAAGTTGGAGGTAACGATGGAATTTTTAAAAGATAATGGGTTTACCGAAGAAGAAATAAAAGCTATAGTTGATAAATATGACGATAGTGATATTGATTTATTTCTTTTTAATAAAGATAATGTTTTAGAAGTTATAACTTATTTAAAAGAATATGGAATAAAAGATATTCCTAGACTTTTATTAGAAAGAATGGATATATTCTTCTTACCAGCTAAAAGAGTTGCTGAATTGTTTTCTAAATATGAAAAAGAAAGCGTAATAGCGTCTTTAGCATACGATGCAACTATGTTTGACGAAATGATTTAAAAAAAGTATTGATTAATTTAAAAAAATAGAGTATATTATTAGTACTTGCTTTTTCTAGGTAATGGAGTCTTCCGACCGTTACTTGGTTAAAGTGGATAAATTATTAAAGGAGGATATAATAATGGCTTTAACAAAAGAACAAAAGGCAACTATAATTAAGAATTTTGCTAAGAATGAAAAAGATACTGGATCAACTGAAATTCAAATAGCTATTCTTACAGAAGAAATTAATGCTTTAACTGAACACTTAAAAGTACATAAACACGATTACCATTCAAGACGTGGACTTTTAAAGAAAGTTGGTCAGAGAAGAAGTTTGCTTAGTTATTTAGCTAAAAACGATATTAATGGATATCGTGATATAATTAAAAAATTAGGATTAAGAAAATAAAAAGTAGACACTGTTTTTAGTGTCTTTATTTTTGGAAAAGATTAGTAAGGAGATGTAATATAATAATGGAAAAAAAAGTATTTGAATTAGACTTTAGAGGAAGAAAAATAGTAGTTGAACATGGCGAATTAGCTAAACAAGCTGATGGTGCTGTTTTGGTTAGATATGGTGATACCGTTATTCTTTCGACTGCCGTTGTCAGTAAAAATGCGAATATATTATCTGATTTCTTTCCATTAATGGTACTTTATCAAGAAAAATTATATTCAGTAGGAAAGATACCAGGGGGATTTATAAAAAGAGAAGGTCGTCCAACAGAAAATGCAACTTTAGCTGCTAGAATGATCGATAGACCAATGCGTCCTTTATTTCCAGAAGGATTTAGAAATGAAGTACAAATAGTTAATACTGTTTTATCAGTAGAACAAGATAATTCCCCTGAAATAACAGCTTTACTTGGTTCAAGTATTGCTACTTGTATAAGTAAAATTCCTTTTGATGGACCAATTGCAGGAGTAAAAGTAGGACGTATTAATGGTGAATTTGTTATTAATCCAACGGTAGAACAATTAGAAATGTCAGATATTGATTTAACTGTAGCTGGTACTAAAGAAGCAATTAATATGGTTGAGTCTAGTGCTAAACAAGTAAGTGAAGAAGATATGTTGGAAGCTTTAATGTTCGGTCATGAAGCTATTAAAGAGTTAATTGCCTTTGAAGAAAAAATCATTGCCGAAATTGGCGTAGAAAAAATGGAATACGAAAAATTAGAAATAACTAGCGAATTAAAAGAAGAAATTTCTAATCTTTGTCGCGATAGTTTGGATAAAGCTTTACGTATTAAAGATAAACTTGAGAAATATGACGCTATCGATAAAATTAAAGAAGATGTTGTTAATAAGTACGAACAAGAAAATCAAGATTTAAAAGAAGACGAATTATCTACTTTATTAACTAAAGTAAAATTAGTATTAGAAGAATTAGAGTATGAAATATTTAGAAAAATTGTCGTTAAAGAAAAAATAAGAGCTGATGGAAGAAGTATGACGGAAATACGTCCTTTATCAACAGCTATTGATATTTTACCTAGAACTCATGGTTCAGCTTTATTTACAAGAGGAGAAACCCAAAGCTTATCTATTACTACTCTTGGAGCTTTAGGAGAACATCAAATATTAGACGGATTATCACTAGAAGACGAAAAAAGATTTATGCTACATTACAATTTCCCTGCTTTTTCAGTAGGAGAAACAGGGAAATATGGTTCGCCAGGTAGACGTGAAATTGGTCATGGAGCTTTAGGAGAAAAAGCATTATTACAAGTAATACCTAGTGAAGAAGAATTCCCTTATACTATTCGTGTTGTATCTGAAATATTAGAGAGTAATGGTTCTTCAAGTCAAGCTAGTATTTGTGCTGGGTGTATGTCATTAATGGCTGCAGGTGTTCCTATTAAAGCACCAGTAGCAGGAATAGCTATGGGACTTATTACTGATGGAGATGACTATACAATATTAACCGATATTCAAGGAATGGAAGACCATTTAGGAGATATGGACTTTAAAGTAGCAGGAACAAGAAATGGTATTTGTGCTTTACAAATGGATATAAAAATAAGAGGTATTACTAAACAAATATTAAAAGAAGCTTTAGCTCAAGCTAAAGTTGCTCGTATGGAAGTACTTGATGTTATTCAAAAACAAATTAGTGAACCAAGACCTGAAGTTAGTAAATATGCACCTAAGACATTAACATTTATGATTAAACCTGAAAAGATTAAAGATGTTATTGGTAAAGGTGGAGAAATGATTACTAAAATTATTTG
>CANQYA010000052.1 GCA_947627965.1 uncultured Bacilli bacterium | reverse complement strand
CTTGTACCGATAAATAATTATTATCTTTATAATAAGCAAACATATCGAAGTTATATTTATGGTTTAAATCTATCTTTTGTCTTTTTAAAGTAATACTGATATCTTCTAACATTTTCTTTAATTCGTTAGCTTTCTCATAATTTAAAGCTTCGCTAGCTTGATACATATTTTCTTTAATCTTTTTAGTAATTAACTCGTCATCACCTTTTAAAAATGATGTTATTTCATTTTTCATATTACTAATCATTTTAGGATCGATATTATTATATTTACAATAACCTAAACATTCTCCTAAATGATAATACAAGCAGACATCTTTTTTTAAATTGACACATTTACGTAAAGGATAAACACGATTAATTATTTCGACAGTACGTCGTGCGGATGTTACGTTAGGATATGGACCAAATAAATGATTTTTATTCTTTTTACGATTAAGATTTCTTACTACTCTAACTGTAGGATATTTATCGTTAGTAAGTTCAATATAAGGATAACTTTTATCGTCTTTTAATAAAATATTGTATTTAGGATTATATTTTTTAATAAGGGTAATTTCAAGAATTAAGGACTCTAGTTCTGACGAAGTAACAATATATTCAAAAGTAGCTATATCATTAACTAACATAGCTGTTTTACCGTAAACGGTACCGGTAAAATAACTTTTTAATCTATTTTTTAAATTTTTAGCTTTACCTACATAAATAATGACCCCCTCTTTATTTTTCATTTGATAACTACCAGGAAGATTAGGTACTAAAGCTAGTTTTTCTTTAATATGTTTTCTTACGATCGCATCCATTGTTTTCACCTAAAAAAATTATACCATAAATCGTCAAAATATTGTATGATATATTTATAATTTAGAAGGTGGTTTAATGAAAACAATCAAAGAAACAATCAATTATGAATTTACTATTAAAAATTCTAAATTTATATCGAGAATTTATCGTGTTAATAACGTTAACGAAGTAAATTCTATTATGGAAAAAGTAAAGAATGAATTTCCTAATGCTACCCATTATTGCTATAGTTACATAATTAATAATAATATTAAAGCTTGCGATGATAACGAACCTAATGGTACGGCAGGAAATGCTATCTTACAGGTCTTACAAAAAAATAATTTAGATTATGTCTTATGTATTGTCGTTAGGTATTTTGGAGGTATTAAATTAGGTAGTTCACTATTATTTAGATCTTATAGTAAAGCTTGTAGTGAAGCTCTAAAAAAAGGAAAGATTATCACTTTAACTAAAGGTTACAAAGTAAAAATAACTTGTTCCTACAACGAACAAAAAAATATTCTTTCTTTTTTAAAAGAGAAAGAATATCAAACAATATATGGGGAACAAGTTATTTATATAGTTAACCTATCAAAAGAGGATATAAGTAAAATTAGTAATCTAAATTATCAAATTATTGAAGAAATTTTAATTGATAATTAATTTTTTTTCTTATTTGTGATATAATCCATATATAATAGCAAAAGAAAGGATAAGTTATGAACGACGAGAATGACAAAAATTTACCATTATTGTATATAGAATTTTTAAATCAACAAATATGTTTTTATCAAGGATATATTAAATATTTAAAAGATAATAAACCTTTTTTCTTTCAAAGAAAAAAAATGATAAAATATAATAATAAATTAAAAGAATGTGAAGATAAAATAAATGAGGCTTATCATAAAATAGGAAGAGAAATAGATTGGTGCTAAAAAAAAGAGATTATTAAAATCTCTAATTAAACCAACGCAAAAGGACTTCCTTACTAGAAAAACCAATTTGTTTTTTTTCTATTTGTCCATCTTTAAATAAAATCAAAGTAGGAATTGACATTATGCCATAAGTTTTAGCGATGTCTTCTCTTTCGTCGACATTTACTTTAATAACTTTTAAATCTTTTACTTCATTACTAAGTTCTTCGACAATAGGCGATTGCATACGACATGGTCCACACCAGTCAGCATAAAAATCAACTAATACTAACCCCTCTTTTATTTCACTATTAAAATCATTATTATCAATATTTTTTAACATTTATCCTCCTAGCGATAATTATTTAAAACATCATTAATGCCACTTATATTTATTTTACCATAATCGACTAAATCTTCAACATAATTTACCGTAATCATTTTATGTTTTAACATAATGTCGATAGCTTTAAGGTTAAATTCAGGAGAAGATGCACTGTAAAAGCTATCTTTAGTTAAAACGAAAACATCGTCAACTGTATTTTTTACATTAGATATTAAATTAGTTAGAACTGGTGTCTTAGTTAACATTGGTTCTTTTAATTTTGATTGATTGACAACATCAATATTTAAAATAGGTTGATTTAAAGCAAAGATGAAAAGGAAAGCTAAAATATATCCTTCGACCGCACCTACTATAAAACCTAAAATCTTAGAAGGAATACCTAAAATAATGGTAAACTTCAATATTTTTTCAATAAAACCTGTAATTGATAATAAAATTCTGAATAAAAACATAACAATACAGAAAACAATTACAAAGGAAATTATTTGATAGAAAATAATGTTTAAAGCAACTGAACTACCTCCGCCACTTCCAAAATTAAAAAACGGTAAATTAAGACTTAAAAATTCAGCAACAGGATTTTTTAAAAAGTAAGAAATAACGAAAACTAGTAAAAAGCCAACCGTCATAACTAATTCGTTTAAAACCCCTCTTTTTAATCCAACTACTGCACCACATAAGATTATTAAAATTATTATTACATCTATTATATTCATATAAACCTCCTATTATAGTATAAGCAATAATAGCTTATTTATTATTTATCTTTTTTTCTTCGATAACATTAAGACTAATCTTGGTTCCATCAGGTTTTAATATATATATATTAGAACCATTAGGAATATATGCGAAAACATGATTTAAGTATTCTTTATCGCCTTCTTCTTTAATGATATTGCAATATGGTAACCAACCAATATCGGATTGATCACTATAAATTTCTTCTAGGGTTTTACCAGTTTCATTAGCGTAATATTTAAGGACTTTTTCCATATTATCCGCACCAAAGTTATTAGTTTGAACTCCTAGTAAAATATTATAATTCATTTCATGCATCGAACGTTGTAGTCCCATACAACCAATACGGACATTAGTATACAAATCCGTTATATTATCTTCCGTAATAGTTACTGTTTCTTCTTGTCCAGTAACAAAATTATGAGCGGTGACACTTTTACCTATCCATTGTTTATGAATTTGCATTAATCCTGTCGATCCCCCATGATCCATAACGTTCGAATGAATGCCACGCTCCTGAATAGCTACGGCCATAACTAGTTCTTCAGATAATCCGTATTTTAAAGCATTTTCTCTTATTACATCGTGATATAATTCCATGGCTGTCAAAGCTTTTTTCGTTTCGGTTAAATCTTCACGAGGTATTACGACATCATAACTATTATCGCTATAACTGTTATCGTTAAATGTTGGAGCCTGAGTACTAGGTTGAACCGTTGGTTCTATTGTCGGTTCTAAAGTTGGGGTTACAGTTGGTGTAGAAGTTGGCTCCATAGTAGGCGTAGGTGTACTAGTAGGCGGAAGGGTCTCCAAAGTAGAAGGTTCTTTAGTTGGTTCTTCTGTACTAAAAGGAGGTACCGTCATATCTTTATCCCTAGCTTCCAACACAATCGTATCTCCTACTCTAGCAGTAGTATATTCAGATTTTCCTTTAGACTTACTAGCTAAAGAATTAAGTCCAACACTACCCGTTGCAACAAAGAAAGCTACTATTCCCGTTAAAAGCATTTTCTTTCCGTTATATTTATTATCTCTTACTACTTTTTCTTCTTGCTTTTGTTCTTTTCTTGCTTTTTCTTTTTGTTGATAATTAATCGCATCAATTAAAGAAGTTAAATAGTCATCTTTATCGGCATAATTAACATTATCTAATTGAATTACACAGTCTTTTGTCTTTACTAGTACTGACGATTTATTAACATTATAGGAAAAATCTACTTCCTTACTAAAAATATCACTCAAGCGATAATAAGCTTCTTCTCCTTTATAAATTTCGTCTTGACTAGAAGGTGAAGAAGCAAAAACAACTAAAGTAAGATCTCCATTTTCATCATTAAAAGCATTAGCGTTTCTCATACCAAATTTTCCTTTCTTTTTGCTAAGAAATTATCAATTAAATTCCATTCATAATCATTTTCTATTTCTTTTAATATATAATTGCCATCTACTTCTTCGTATCTTGACGCATATACTTTTAATTTATTATCGATACTTTTAGAGCCATCAGTATAAATAACATATTTAATATTGTTACTTTCGTCTTTAAAAATATCAACTATATTACATACAACTTCTCTACCGTAATCATCCTTAATCTTAAAATTCATATCACACCTCTATCATATAAAAATTATATCGATAAAAGTAAAAATAGTCAATCTGTTTGACTATTCGCTTGACTATTCTTTACTTTTTAAATTATGCTTCAAGTCATATAAAATATTTAAAGCTTCTAGAGGAGTAATTTCAAGAGGATTAATACTTTTTAATTTTTCTTCAATATAACTTGGTTCATTGTCATTTTCATTAGGTGGCAAGAAAAGAGAGGTTTGGACAAAGGGTTGTTTTTTATTATTTTTATTTTCATATATATTTAAAATTTCATTAGCTCGATCAATTAAACTTTTAGGAAGTTTCGCAAGACTTGCTACATGGATACCATAACTTTTATCGACTGCCCCTTGTTTTACTTTATGTAAAAAAGTTATTTTGCCATCTTCTTCAACCGCACTGACATGGACATTTCGCAAATTTGGTAAGTCTAGTGCTAAACTAGTTAACTCGTGATAATGGGTGGAAAATAAAGTTTTAGCTTTAATTTTATCGTGAATATATTCAAGAATTGCTTGAGCTAGGCTCATTCCATCGTATGTTGCCGTTCCTCGTCCAAATAAGATTAAACTATTAGGTGTTGCTTCTTGGATAGCATAATTAGCTTCTTTCATTTCGACCATAAAAGTAGATTCGCCACTAACTAAGTCGTCAGAAGCCCCAATCCTTGTAAATATTTTATCAAAGATAGGAATACTACAGCTTTTAGCAGGAACATATGACCCTATTTGAGCCATAATAACAATTATCGCTAACTGACGCATAAAAGTTGATTTACCCGCCATATTAGGACCAGTTATTAATAAAATATCTACCCCTTTACCCATCATAATATCGTTAGCAACATAATCATTTTTACTAACTTTTTCAACGACCGGGTGACGTCCGTCTTTAATACAAATATTACGTTCTAAAGTTAGGGTTGGTCTTACATAATTATTTTCTTCACTGACTGTAGCAAGACTTGCCATCATATCTACTTCAGCAATAATACGTGATATTTTTTGAATTTTACCAATATAACCTTTGACATAATCTCTTATTTCCATAAATAATTTATATTCAAGATTAATAATTTTTTCTTCGGCTCCTAAAATAATATTCTCTTTTTCTTTTAATAATGGCGTTATAAAACGTTCACAATTAGTAAGGGTCTGTTTTCTTTCATAACCAAATTCTTCTTTAACTAAAGGAATATTACTTTTAGAAATTTCAATATAGTAACCAAATACTTTATTAAAACCTACTTTAAGATTTTTAATACCCGTTCTTTCTTTTTCTTTACTTTCTAATTCTAAAATAAAATCTTTAGATCCGCTCCTAATCTTTTTAATTTCGTCTAATTCACTAGAGTATCCTTCTTTAATTAAAGACCCTTCCCTAACCGTCATAGGAGCATCAATATTAATGGCTTTTTCTAATAATTCGTATACTTCGTCTAAAGTATCGATGGTTTTACCATAATCTAATTCTTCGAGAATTTTCTTAATATTAGGTAATACTTTTAAGGAATTTTTTAATTGTAAAAGGTCTCTTGCGTTTAAGTTACCATAACTTATTCTTCCTGCTAACCTCTCTAAATCGTACACTTCGTTTAATTCTCTTTGTAAATCTTCTTTTAAAATAAACTCGGTCAATAATTTTTCAATAATATTATAACGACGATTTAATTCTTCCATATCGGTAAGAGGATTTTCAATATTAGTCTTTAAATAACGACTACCCATAGCTGTTTTAGTCTTATCTAGAAGCCATAATAAAGAGTAAGTCTTCTCACCTAATCTAATAGTTTCGGTCAATTCTAGGTTCTTTTTAGTATGAACATCAAACATCAAATAATTTTCGACATTTAATATTTCTACTTCTTGCAAATGTGACAAGTTACCATGTTTCGTATCAATTATATAATTTAATAAATGTTTGACAGTAGTTACTAACCTTACATCTGTTACTTTATTATAAATATAAGCGTATTCTTCCCCTTCGTAAATATCGTCTAAAATAGTTACTAAAATCTGATAATTATCGCGTAAAACATTTATTAATTCGCGATCTATTTTATTATTTACTATTACTTCTAAGATATTACGATTAACTACTTCTTTAATTACTTTATTAAGATCGTGTTCTACTATTAAAGAATAAAAATAACCTGTCGTAATATCGGCATAACTAATTCCATAACAGTATTCAAAATCATATATATTACCTACGTAACTGTTATCTTTTTCATTTAATAAATTATCTATTCTTGTACCTTTAGTAATAACTTGAACAACATCTCTTTCAACCATTCCTTTAGTCTCTTTAGGATCAGTTAACTGTTCACATATAGCTACTTTATAACCTCTATCAATTAATTTAGTTAAATAACTAGTATAAGAATGATAAGGAATACCACACATTGGTACTCTTTCTTCTAATCCAGCATTTCTTCCTGTCAAAGCA
>CANQYA010000051.1 GCA_947627965.1 uncultured Bacilli bacterium | reverse complement strand
TTATCTTATAATATGAGTATTAATTCATTTGCTACTAAAGTAATAAGTCCTTTAATTATGGGAAATGTAGTTATTGTCAAACCTTCTAAAAAAACTCCTTTAACAATAAGTAGTCTTGTTTATATGTTAGCGTATTCAGGAGTAGTTAATGGTGCGATTGAAGTAATTAATGGCGATGGTAAAGTAGTAGGGCAAGCTCTTGCTATGCACCCTGATATTAATTTAATATCTTTTGTAGGAAGTACCGCTAATGGTATTAGAGTTATTTCAGAAGCCAGTAAGAATATGACAAAAACTTTATTAGATTTATCTGGTAATAATTCTTTTATCCTATGTAGTGATGGTGATGTTGATTTAGCTGTGGAAGAAACTATTAAGGGCAGATTTTATAATGCTGGTCAATTAAATAATAGTAACAAAGTCTTTTATGTTCATACGAGTATTAAAAAACTTTACTTAGATAAATTATTAAAGCGAATAGACGAATTAAAAATAGGTATTCCTAATGAATTAGATACTGATTTTGGTTGTCTAATAAATAATAAAAGAGCAGAAATAGCATTAAAACAAATAAATAATTTAGTTAATGAAGGAGCAGTTATAGAAATAGGAGGTAAAAGATTAGAAGCTTATATTGAACCAACGGTTTTAACTAATATTTCTCCTAATATGGCTATTACTTATAATTTAGATATTTTAGGTCCAGTAGTGCCCATTATCGAATATCAAGATATTAATAGTGTTATCGAAGTTGTTAATAAATCCGTCTATGGTAAAGGTATTAGTATTTTTACTAAGGACTTATCTATTGCTTTTAAATTAGCTAATTTAATCGAAGTAGGTAACGTTGTTATCAATGGTTCAACTAATAATGCTATTACCCTTAACGATAATGAAGATTGGAAATATTCCGGATTGGGTAAAAAAGGAATTATGTCTTCTTTAGAAGAATGTTCTCAAATAAAAAATATAACTTTATATGATGTTTTAAAATAATTAATTACCAATATTTATAAAAGTAAAAACAATATCAATAACAAACAATATTACCAAAATGATAGTAATCCATTTTGGTATTTTTTTTATTATTTTATTTAGTATGGGCATAACAATATAGATTAATAAAAGACTAGCTAATCCCCAAATAAGTCCCATTGTTACTGACGTATATTTACCTATATTTAAGGCTTGATCTTCATAATTCCAAAATATTCTACCAAATAAAATTTCGATAAGATAACCACCTATAAACTCTAAAAGACATAAAGATAAGGCACTAATAAGGAAAAGGAAGAAAGGTTTTAACTTCTTATTAATTTTTAATTTATCTAAAAGATAATTAATAAGTAAGATAATAAGCGATCCAATACCATATATAGGTGTCCAGTAACCATATAAAATACCACTATCGACATGAACATAGACAATATTTTCAATAATATGACCTAATATAGAAATAAGAAAAAAGATATTTAAGTAATAAAACATAATTTTCACCATTATTAATATGTAAATTTTACATTTATTTATACTATTATTAATTGCAGAATAACAAATCATGTTTATAATTATAAATAATGGGTGATATGATGACTAATTTAGAAATATTAGAAAAAGGTGTTAGTTATACCTTAGGAACAGTTATGAAAAATAATTATAATATGGTTGAAAAAGATAAGATTACTTATCGAGAACTAGAAGATATGGCTATAGATTATTCTAGTAATTCAATTATAAAAGTACTATATAGCTCTAATGGACTATGTAATAATTATACAAGAGAAGATAATTTAAGATATGACTTAGCTAATTTAGGAGATATTGCAATTAAATGTGAATTATTAAAAAATATTGTTAATGTTGCTCTTTTTCAACAAAATAATGTTGAAATAACTAAAGTAAATGAAGAATTTAATAAAGAAAATGATATAGTAACTAATGCCATAATTGTTTTTAATATAATGATTAAAGAAGGAATAGTTAAAGGTTACAAACTTTTAGAAAATAATGATATTTTAAAATGGGCGACGATGTTATTCGTCAAGTATCGTCGTGAAGGACAAAAGGAAATATTAGATAAAATAGCTAATAGTAATAATGTAGCGTTACAAATGAATAACGAAATAGATAAATATTACCAAATGTATAGTTAAAAAGAGCTAAAGTGGTAAAAAAATGCCATTTTCTGTCAAAAAAAAGCCAAAAAGGCAAAAAAATTACCCCAAATCCTAAAAAATAAACAGTTAACAGAAAAAAAATAATTTTAGGTCAAAAACATGATATAGTTTATAGTATATGAAAAGAGGAGTAATATGATTAATTTTATTTTATATGAAGATTCTAAAGAAACAAGAAATAGGTATAAGAAGATAATTCGTAAATTAATGCCTAATAAAGATACTTATAAGATATTTGAAATAGGCGAATATAATGATGAAGCTAGAGAATTATTAGAAAGTATTAAAGGTAGAAAAATATATTTATTAGATGTAGAAGTACCGGGTAAAACAGGAATAGATTTAGCAAGATCAATAAGAAATAGTGGTGATTATGATAGTCAATTAATTTTAATAACTAGTCACGAAGAATATAATTCTTTTAATTATGTAAATAGGTTACTAGCGTTAGATTTTATTTCTAAAGCTAGTGATGTTGAAAAAGAATTGCATACTACTTTAGAGCTAGCACTAAATATAACAAGTCCTAAAAAAACTTTATCATTAGATTTACCTAATAATTCTTATCAAATACCATACGACGATATTTTATATATTGAAAAAGAAGAAAATAATAATAATTGCAATGTTGTTACGGAAGATAAAAAATATTCAATACGTGATACCATTAGTCACTTATATAGTATTTTAGAAGACGATTATCGTTTCTTTAAGACCCATCGTGGTTGTATTGTCAATTTGAATAAAATTACTAGTGTCGATTTTTTAAATAATATTATTTACTTTAATCAAGATAATATTAATTTATTAGCTAAAGATAAAAAGAGTGATTTAAAAGAAAAATTAAAAAATATATAACTTTTACTATTTATTAAATAAATTGACCGTAAATAAAATTAAATTTATAATTATTATTAGTGAGGTTAGAGTATGGAACAACCAAAAAAATTTAAAATGATCGATGAACAATTTATTTGTAAAGTATGTGGTAAAAGCGTTCCTAAATTAGGTTATACCGCAAGAGATCATTGTCCTTTTTGTTTATCTTCACTTCATGTCGATAATAATCCAGGGGATCGTATGTCTCTTTGTCATGGTATTTTACAACCTATTGGTATCGAAAATGCTAAAAAAGGACAATATAAAATTATTTATCGATGTGACAAGTGTGGAATGATTAAAAAAAATATTATGGCTCATGACGATAATATGGATTTAATTATTCAAATAATGGCTAATAGAGAATAGAAGTTTACGTCAAATAATTATTATTAATTCTATAACAATACCAAGAGTATTGTTTTTTTCGTTAGGGTATAATAAAATTATATATGAGTAAATGCTCATATGTTGGAGGCTTGTTATGAATAAAGAAACAAATAAAATAGATGACCTCGAGTATGTAAGAGAGAATATGCTCGATAACTATTATTCCTCAAAATTATCTTTACTATTTAGTGTCTTTGGTGACGATACGAGAGTAAAAATTCTTCTAGCACTCTTAAACAAAGAATTATGTGTCTACGATATATCTAATTTATTAAATATGACCCATTCAGCTATCAGTCACCAGTTAAAAGTATTAAGAGATATGAATTTAGTTAAAACTAGAAAAGAAGGCAAAGAAGTTTATTATTCCTTAGGGGATGATCACGTTGCGATTATTTTAAATATTGGAATAGAACATATTACGGAGGAAAAAAATGAGAATGAGAATAAGTAGGGAATTAACAACCATTATTGTTAGTATTTTCTTGTTTGTTACAAGTTTTATTTTTAAAAATATTTCTTTACCTATATTAATTATTACTTATCTATTAATTAGTTATCGAATATTTATAAAAGTTATAAAAAATTTGGGTAAAGGTATTATTTTTGACGAAAATTTTCTTATGGTAATCGCAACGCTTGGAGCTTTTGCTATCGGTGAGAATAATGAGGCAGTTGCTGTTATGCTCTTTTATCAAATAGGGGAATATATGAATGATTTAGGGATCGATAAATCTAAAGAGTCGATAAAAAAACTAATTGATAAAAGAGATAATAAAGTTACTCAAATAAAAAATGATGAAGAAGTAATTGTTAATCCTTTATCATTAAAGAAAAACGATATTATTGTAATAAGACCTGGTGAAAGAGTACCAGTAGATGGTATTGTGGTGGAAGGCGAAAGTAATGTCGATACTTCTAGTATTACTGGAGAATCCCTTTTAAGAAATATTAAAGTAAATGATGTTATCTACAGTGGTTTTGTAAGTATTAATGGTATTTTAAAAATAAAAGTTACTGATACTTATAATAATTCCTTAGTATCGAGAATTTTAAAAGTAATTACGGATAGTGAAATAGATAAGTCTAATACTGAAAAATTTATTACTAAATTTGCTAAAATATATACGCCTATTGTCGTTATAAGTGCTTTATTAATATTTATAATTCCTAGTTTTATACTGGGACAAAGTGTTAAAGTATGGGCTTATCGCAGTTTAATCTTTTTAGTAGCGTCTTGTCCTTGTGCTTTAGTTTTATCTATTCCTCTTGGTTATTTTTGTGGAATAGGTGTACTATCTAAAAAAGGAATATTAGTAAAAAGTAGTGGCGATTTAGAGATGGCTAATAAGATTTCTTCTTTTGTTTTTGATAAAACAGGTACTCTTACTGAGGGAGCTTTTGAACTTCTTAAAGTTAATCCCAATAAAGTTAGTAAAAGTGAATTAATAAGTATTGTCAATTATGCCGAATATTACTCTAATCATCCTATTGCTATACCTATTAAAAAGGCTTATAAGAAAAAAATTGATACTAAAATAATAAAAAATTTTAAAGAAAAAGATGGTGGTATAAGTGTCGACATTAATAATGATAAAGTCTTAGTAGGTAATTATGATTTTCTTAAGAAAAATAAAATAGATTTTCTTCGCGTAGCAGAAGAAGGAACAATTATATATGTTGCTAAAAATAAAGAATATATAGGTAATATTATTATTGGCGATAAAATAAAAAAGGAAGCTTTAGAAGTTATTTCTTATCTTAAAAATAATGGTTACCATGATTTTGCTATATTGTCAGGTGATAATGATACTTCTGTTTCACTTGTAGCTAAAAAATTAAAAATAAAAGAATATAGAGCTAATTTAAAACCTTTAGATAAAAAAGATTATATAGCTAATTTAAAACAAGATAAAAAAGTATGTTTTGTAGGGGACGGTATCAATGACGCTATTGTTTTGTTAGAAGCTAATCTAGGTGTTTCAATGGGTAAGATAGGAAGTGATGTAGCTATCGAAGCTAGTGATGTTGTTATCATGAACGATAATTTACATAAAATAATCGACTTAATTAAAGTAAGCAAATATACTAATAAAATTGTCTATCAAAATATCATTTTCGCTTTACTAGTTAAATTAATTGTTTTACTATTAGGAGTTTTAGGAATAAGTACCATTATCTTAGCTGTTTTTGCTGATATTGGTGTTACCTTCATAACAGTACTAAATTCTTTAAAAATTTTCTGTAAAAAAATGTAAAATAAGTTTTATTAAAGTATATATGTGTAAAATGCATATATCTTTTTTTTACGATATGGTATAATTTTAGTGGGTGTTATAAAGTGGAAAGTATATATAATAAGAGTTTAAATGACTTAGAACAATACTTTGAAAACATGGGGGAAAAGAAATATAAAGCTACCCAAATATTTGAATGGTTATACGAAAAAAGAGTTACCTCTTTTCAAGAAATGACTAATGTAAAGAAAAGTGTTATCGAACAATTAGAGAAAGATTTTATAGTTGATAGATTATCGATTATAAAAATAGAGAAAGATGTCGAAGTAAATAAATATTTATTTGAATTAAATGATAAAACTCATGTCGAATCCGTTTTAATGATGCATGACTACGGGAAAAGTTTATGTATCTCTAGCCAAGTAGGGTGCAATATGGGGTGTAAGTTCTGTGAAAGTGGAAGATTAAAGAAAGTAAGAAACCTTTTACCTAGCGAAATGCTTTTACAGATTATGATGATTGAAAAAGAAATAAATGATAGAATTAGTCATATCGTTATTATGGGAATAGGAGAACCTTTTGATAATTATGATAACGTCGTTAAATTTATCGAAATAGCTAATAATTCTAAAGGATTACAAATAGGTTCACGTCATATAACAGTTTCTACTTGTGGTATAGTTCCTAAAATATTAGAGTTTGCTAAATTATCTTATCAAGTTAATTTAGCTATTTCCCTTCATGGGGCGACTAATGAAATACGAGATAAAATTATGCCAATTAACAAAGTATATAATATTGAATTATTAATAGATGCAGTGAAAAAATATATAGATAAAACTAATAGACGAGTAACATTTGAATATATATTATTAGATGGTATTAATGATACTAGTAGCGATGCTTATAAACTTTGTGATTTAGTAAAAGGTATCAATTGTTATATTAATTTAATTCCTTATAATGAGACTAATCATTTAGAATTTAAAAGAAGTAAAAAGTCGGCTATTTTAAAATTTTATGATATAATAAAAAAAAGAAATATAAATGTGACGATAAGAAAAGAATTTGGCAGTAAGATTAGTGCTGCGTGTGGGCAACTAAGATCGAAGAAGGAGGATGTATGAAATCGTTTTATTTAACTGATGCTGGAAAAGTAAGAACACATAACGAAGACAGTGTCATAATTGTAAAAAATAAAGATGGCGATTATTTAATGGCTGTTGCTGATGGAATGGGGGGGCATTCGGCTGGTGAAG
>CANQYA010000050.1 GCA_947627965.1 uncultured Bacilli bacterium | reverse complement strand
TACCTAAAGTTGAAGAATTAGTTAAGAAAGAATTAGGTAAAGAACCATCTCGTGAAGTAAACCCAGACGAAGTTGTTGCTATGGGTGCTGCTATCCAGGGAGGAGTTTTAACTGGTGAAGTAAACGATATCGTTTTACTTGATGTTACACCATTATCACTTGGACTTGAAACACTTGGTGGCGTAATGACTGTCCTAATCGAAAGAAATACAACTATTCCAACTAGTAAAAAACAAATATTCTCTACTGCTGCTGATAATCAACCTGCTGTTGATATCCACGTATTACAAGGTGAACGTAGTATGGCTGCTGACAACAAGACTTTAGGAAGGTTCCAATTAACTGGTATTCCTGCTGCACCTCGTGGTGTACCACAAATCGAAGTTACATTTGATATCGATGCTAATGGTATCGTTAACGTTAAAGCTAAAGATTTAGGTACTAATAAAGAACAAGCTATTACTATTACATCAAATACTAACTTATCTGACGAAGAAATCGATCGTATGATGAAAGAAGCTGAAGCTCATAAAGAAGAAGATAAAAAACGTAAAGAAGAAGCTGATGTAAGAAATGATGCTGAACAAATGATTTTCCAAACTGAAAAAGCTATCAAAGATTTAGGTGATAAAGTTGATCCTAAAGAAAAAGAAGAAGCCGAAGATTTAATTAAAGAATTAAGAGAAGCCCTAGAAAAGGATGACATAGACCAAATTAAAGAAAAGAAAGATAAATTAACGGAAAAAGCTATGGCTCTTGCTAGCAAAGTTTATGAAAATATCCAAAAGGAAGAAGCTTCTAAAGCAAATGACAACAGTGATAACAGCGAAAGTGATAGTAATAACGATGTAAAAGAAGCAGAATACGAAGAAAAATAATAATTAAAAGAAAGAGTTCTAGTATCGCTAGAACTCTTATATGATAAGGAGAATATATGGCTAAAAGGCAAAAACTACGCAGTGAAATAGACGATAAATATAAGTGGGATCTTACGACAATATATAAAACAATGACTGATTTTGAAAAAGATTATAACAGAGTAGTTTCTTTAATAAAAGAATTTCCTAATAATGAAAAAAACTTTTTAAAAAGTGGTAAAGATTTATTAAAAGCTATTAATGAAGATTTAGAAATTTCAAGATTAATTAGTAAATTATATATGTATGCCCATTTAAATAGTGATAGTGATACTAGTAATACAACTTTTCAAGAATTGAAGGGAAGAATATCTAATATTGAAAGTGAATATAGCAAAATATCAGCTTTTATGATCCCTTCCTTACTAAAAGAAGATTATAGTAAAATAGAAAAATTTTACCAAGAAGAACCTAAGTTGTTAGAGCATAAATTTAATTTAGAAAATATTTTTCGCTATAAAAACCATGTTTTAACTGATAAAGAAGAAAAAATAATATCTTCTTTTGCCCAAGTATTAGGTAACAGTGAAGAAATATACGATGTCTTTACTAATTCGGATATGGAATTTGGTTTGGTAAGTGACGGAAACGAAGAAGTAGAATTAACTAATTCTAGTTATTCTAAATTAATGAAATCTAATAATCGAGAAACGAGAAAAGAGAGTTTTAAAAGATTATATGAAGTTTATGGTAGCTATAAAAATACTATTGCCAAGATATTAGTAGGAGATGTAAAAGCTAATGTAGCACTAAGTGAAGTTAAAAATTATCCTAGTGCTTTAGAAGCATCTCTATTTGCAGATAATATCCAAAAAGAAGTATATGATAACTTAATAAAGACCATTAATAATAACTTAGAACCTTTATATCATTATTACGATTTAAAGAAACAAATGTTAAATTTAGACGAAATGCATTTATACGATACCTATGTTTCTGTTATTGACGAAAATACTAAGGAATATAGTTTTGATGAAGCTAAGGACTTAGTTATCAAAGCTTTAAGTGTTTTAGGAGATACATATATTAAAGACCTAAATAAAGCATTTGATGAGCATTGGATTGATATTTATCCTAATAAAGGAAAAGTATCAGGTGCTTATTCTTCAGGTTCATATGATACTAATCCTTTTGTATTATTAAATTTTGATGGAACACTTGATAGTGTCTCTACTTTAGCTCACGAATTAGGTCATTCAATGCATAGCTATTACTCAAGACATAATAATAGTTATCAATACTCTGAATATAAGATTTTTGTAGCTGAGGTAGCTTCTACTGTCAATGAGTTATTACTAGCTAATTATTTATTAAATAATAGTTCCGATAAAAAATTAAAATTAGTTGTTTTAAATAATTTATTAGATACTTTTAAAGGAACTATTTACCGTCAAGTAATGTTTGCTGAATTTGAAAAGAAAATTTATGAATTAGAAGAAAAGAAACAAGTTCTTACTCATGAATTGTTATCAAATATTTATTACGAATTAAATAAAAAGTACTTTGGTTCTAACGTAGTTGTTGACGATTTAATTCGTTATGAATGGATGCGTATACCACATTTTTATTACAATTTTTATGTCTATAAATATGCGACGGGATTAAGTTCAGCATGCCATATTGTCCAAAGAATTTTAAATAAAGAAGAAAATGCCGTATCAAATTACTTAGAATTTTTAAAGAGTGGGGGTAGTAATTATCCTTTAGAAGAATTAAAAATTGCAGGAGTTGATATGACGAAAAAAGAAGTAGTTGAGAGTGCGATTAATATGTTTAGAGACTACTTAAAGGAATTTGAAGAATTATATAAAGAACAATAAGTAGGTGAGTAAATTGGATAAACGAGATTATTATGAGGTGTTAGGGGTTAGTAAAGATGCGTCTATGGCTGATATTAAGAGTGCTTTTAGACGTCTTGCTAAACAATATCACCCTGACGTAAATAAAGAACCTGATGCTGAAAAGAAGTTCAAAGAAATACAGGAAGCATATGCTGTTTTATCGGACGAAAATAGAAGAAAACAATACGACCAATTCGGTCATGCTGCCTTTGATGGAGGAGCTACGGGAAGTGGCTTTGGTGGATTTGATGCATCGGGATTTGATTTTAGTGATATTTTTGATAGTATCTTTGGTAACAGTTTTGGTTTTGGGGGTTCATCACGAAGTACCAATCGCAGTACTCGTGGTAATGACAAATTAATGCGTATTAGATTGTCTTTTGAAGAAGCTATCTATGGGTGTGAGAAAACTATCAATATCGATGTCGATACTACTTGTCCAGAGTGTGACGGTAAAGGTGGTTTTCATGAAGAAACATGTGATAAGTGTCATGGTAGCGGAACAGTTAGTACGGAACAAAGGACTTTATTTGGAACTTTTATAACAAAAAATACTTGTCCTAAGTGCGGAGGTAAAAGACGTATTTACCAAGATAAATGTAATAAATGTCATGGTAAAGGGGTTATAAGAGAAAATAAAAATTTAGCTGTTACTATTCCTAAAGGTGTCGATAATGGTTATCGTCTAAAATTATCTGGTAAGGGGGACTCCGGTAGCAATGGTGGACCTAATGGCGACTTATATTTAGAGTTCATTGTCGATAAACACAAATTCTTTATAAGAGAAGGTGACGACATTTATCTTGAAGTACCACTTACGGTTACAGAAGCTATTTTAGGATGCAAAAAAGAAATTCCTACTCTTTATGGAAACATTAATTTAACTATACCTAGTGGATCAAATAGTGGCGATAAACAACGTATTAAAGGTAAAGGTGTCGATAATGCTAACAGTTATCGTAACGGAGATATGTATATTATTTTAAAAGTTAAAACACCAAAGAAAATATCACGAACCCAAAAAGAATTATTACAAAAACTTAACGAAACTGATTTAGAAGATGACGAAATCAAAATCTTTAATAATTATGTACATAAAAATTAAATACCAATTTTGGTATTTTTTTTACATATTTTTTCTTTTCATGACATAATCTTATTAGTAAAGGTGAGTGGTGAGAGTGAAAAATAAAATAATTATTAGCGTTTTAACAGTAATATTAGTATGCATGTCTGTTATATTTGGTTATAAGATTTATCAAAAAGAAAAAGAATATAAAAATAATATTCAAAAAAGGAACGAAGAAAGAGACATTTTAAATCAAATAATTGATAATTACAATGAATATGTTGTTACTAAAAGTGATGTTAATCTTTATTATCTTAATAATGATAATAATAATTATGAAAAAATTGGGCAAGTTAGTAAAGATATAACTTTGCATTTAGAATTTTTAGATTCTTTATCGTTAGATAATAAGTACTTTAAATTAAAAGATAGTGATTACTATGTATCTTATCAAGATGTTAGTAGGGGAGAACAGGAAGATACCCCTAATACTAACTATAAACATTATGTTCCTTTTGATACTGATATTGTTACTAACAATCCAACTAATTTTTATAAAGATGGAAAAATAGTATACAGTATTAATAATTCTTTTACTTTACCAATAATAATTAACGATACTTCTTATTATTATGTTGAATTTAATAATGAATTATTGGCAATTAAAAAAGATGATGTTTCAAAAACCGTTGAAAATAAGAAAAATATTGAAATAGCAACAGGAATAGGAGTATTAAATTATCATTTCTTCTATCAGTATCAATGGGAAGGATGTAATGAAACTATTTGTTTAGATGTTAATCGTTTTGAAGAACAGTTAAAATATTTAAAAGATAATAATTTCTATACTGCTAGTATGGAAGATATGAGTTTATGGATGGATAAAAAGATAAGATTACCTAAAAAGACAGCTGTTATAACCGTTGACGATGGTGCTTTAGGTACTGATACCCATCTACCAAGATTATTAGAAAAATATGATTTACATGGTACTTTGTTCTTAATAACAGCTTGGTGGGGGAAAGAAAAGTATGTATCTCCTAATTTAGAAATTCAATCTCATGGAAATAATATTCATAATTATTTAGGAGAAGCTTTATACAAAACAAAAGCTGAATTATTAGACGATTTTAGTAAATCAATAAATGCTTTAGATGGAGAGAAGACTGCTTTTTGTTATCCATTCTATTCACATAATGAAACAGTAAGAAGTGCCGTAAGAGAATCCGGATTTAAAATTGCTTTTGCTGGAGGGAATGTTAAGGCTACTCAGAATAACGATCGTTATCAAATTAATAGATATGTAATATTTGATACAACATCATTAGAACAATTTAAACTTATGGTAAATTAAGAATAATATAAAGGTGTTTATCCTTTCCCAAAGTGACTAATATATGGTCACTTTTTTTATTTTTTTTAACTCTAAATTATGTATTTTCATCAAAAAAGGTGCTACTTAAAATTAAGTAGCACTTCTTAATGTTTAAAAACCAATATAATTACTTTCGTCTTTATCTTTTCAGTTTCTTATATTATTCATTTTTAGTTACCAAAAAGATAATACAAAATCAAAACCTTATTTTAAAACAGCTCTTTTATTAACTATTTCTTTTTATTTAAAATATTATTTTTTATTTTTAGTAATATATTATTATATTTCAAAGATTTAAAATTAGGAAAAGCTGTAATCATACGATAATGTTGTCTATTAATTTTAGTAAAAATAGATTTACCTTTTTCAATAAAGGTTGAGTTTTTTATCTGTTTTTGAATATTGAAATTAGTCTTTTCTAAAACTTTCTCTAATTCATTTAATAATTTATTATAATCAACAATACCTTTTAAAGAAATAATAATATCACTAATAAAGATAACTAAAATAATTATAGTAGTTAAGTGTATCCTAGGTGTTAAGACTTTGTTAGAGTAAGATAAAATGAAGGGGTGAACGAATTTAACTACTAATACTGATAAAGCTCCAAAAGTTAAAGCACCTAAAAGATATACTCTACCATTAATATTAAATTTACGTTTAGAATAATCCCACCAACGAGCATGGAATAATTTTTCCATTAAATATGAGGTAAAATATTCTAAAATACTATTTAATAATAATCCTAAAATAAAGATAACTAAAATATTTTCTTTAGGATTTAATACTAAAATATTAATTAAAGCTCCAAAACCATAAATAGGGCAGTAAGGACCATTTAAAAAACCTCTATTTATAATTCTTTTTGCAGAAATAGAACAGACAATACTTTCGTAGAGCCACCCAATAAAACTATAAATCATAAACCATAAAAAATAAGTTTCCATTACACTAATCATTATTCTCACCTTTTTCTGTTCTTTATATGAAAAGTAAATACTTCGTTTATAGTAGATATTTTATCTGCTAAACATAAAATATAACTTTCTTTATATTTAGGCAGATGTAAATTTAAGGGAAACATATGACTTTTTATCATATCGCTTTCTAAATCATTAATATTAAAATCCCTTTGAGCATTTTTTAGCGACTTTTTAGCATGTGTAAATCCATGCCACCTATGACTTTTATCCTTTATATGCCAATCATACAAGAAATAATCGTGTAGTAAGGCACCACGAACTAAAGAAGACATATTAACCTTAATTGGTAGGTGATTAGCAATAGCTACACATAAGCAAGCAACTTTCTTGGAATGATCATAGACACTTATATTACCGTGTTGGATATATTCTTTACTTGAAATCATATTAGGAGAAATTAGTATATCTTCTCCATATTTATTAATAATTGTAATATATTTTTCATAATTAGTCATTTTAGTTCCTCTTTCTAACATTATTATATAAAAGATAATCTTATTTTTGAGATAGTGCTTCTTTTTTTAACATTTCTATTTTATCATTTATTTGTTTTAAAGTAAGCTCTGTCTTTGATGTATTACATGGATTATAGTACTTTTTATTTAATAAATTATTGGGTAAATATTGTTGTACAACAAAGTGATTAGGATAATCATGAGGGTACTTATAAGTAGTTGAGGTTGTTTTAATATGGTCAGGTACACCTTCACAACGACCTGTTTCTATATCTTCTAAAGCTTTATCAATAGCCATAATAGCCGAATTTGATTTAGGTGATAGAGCAAGTTCAAT
>CANQYA010000049.1 GCA_947627965.1 uncultured Bacilli bacterium | reverse complement strand
TATGAAGAATAATATATTCGGAGATGGTAAAGAATGAATAAAAAAATAATAATACTATCTATGTGTATTGCAATACTCATTATGACTATTGGATACTCTATATTTTTAAGTAATATTAAAATAAATGGTACAGCAAATATAACAAGTACTTGGAATATTTTGTTTACTAAGATTGAACAAATATCTAAAACTAGTGGTGTAGTAGAAAAAACACCTCCAAAAGCAACAGGAACTTTAGCAACCTTTAATATAGGCGTAAATTATCCAGGAGATAAAATAGTATATGAAATAACAGTAACAAATGAAGGAAGTTTAAATGCGGTTATTAATAATATATCAGGAACAGATACAGGAAATAATGCAATATATTATAAGATAGAAGGTATTAATAAGGGAGATAAGTTAGGTCATGGTGAAAGTAAAACATTTACTGTAGAGATTGGATATAATAGTGAAGTAACTAAAAATCCTGAGATATTAACATCAGAACTAACAATAGATATAACTTATGTCCAAGATTTAGGACAAGAAATTATAGTAGAGCCAACAATAATAACAAATAAATATGGATTAGTAAGTAATGGATTAATGTCATATTATGATGTAAAAAATGGTGGTAGTAATAGTGATACATGGAAAGATTTAGGGGTATTAGGAATAGATGGAAAAGTAGATGGAGCAACACTAGGAGATAATTACTATTCTTTTGATAGGTCTAATGATTGTATCCTACTAGACAAAATGAATTATCCTAATATTACTTTAGAAATAGCTACTTCAATTAATAACATAACACCATCTATAGAACATATTTTTATAGGTAATTTTCAGGTTGGTGGATATGGAATTTTGATAGGTAATAATAAAATTGAATTTGCATTATATAATAGTGAAAAAAAAGGATATGATTATTTTTATTACAATTCTGATGCATTGTTAAATACTATGTATACAATATCAACTTCTTATAATGAAAGTAATGTAATATTGTGTGTTAATGGTACTTGTCAAACATATGAAGCAACGGGAAATCTAGGATACCCATCGGGAAATACCGTTATGGCAATAGGTTGCAACCCTGAGGGTAATAAAAAAATAGCGGGATACTTTAACGGGAATATATATTCAGCAAGGATATATAATAGAGCTTTAACAAAAGAAGAAATATTAGTAAACCAAGCTAAAGATATAGAGGAATTTAGTATAAATTAAAAGACATCAAACAGATGCCTTTTTTAATAATTTAATTCACTAAAAACTTGTTTATCAAATATATGTTGATTAGTTTCCAACTCTTCTAATTCTTTAGTTGTTATTAAAAAGAAAGTATATTCTAATGTATCACTACCGTCAACTATTACGGGATCATCCCAAGTAAGATCTAAATGATACCATTTATTATCTATATATACTGCATTCCATATATGATTATTACTAACTACTTTAAAATTAGGAATATTATAATAATTTAAAAATATTGCCATGGCGTCAGTATAACCACCACATAATCCATAATGTTCTACTAAGACACCGTATGCTGTTGTCGAATCATATTTAATAATATTATTATCAGCTCTTTCTTTATCATATTTAGTATTATTTATAATATAATTATGAACAATTTTAATTATTTCTTTAGGATTAGTTTCGTCTTTTATTTCTTCTTTAATTATCTTATCAACTACTTCATTAATCGCCTTTATTTTTTCAGTATCGTAAGTTTTTTCTATTTTTAAAGTAATTTTCTTTAAAGTATTATAACTTGTTTTTATTTTATTAAAGCTGTTATATGGGTGAACAAAACTATTAATATTCGATAAAGTAACCTCATCATCAGCAAAATATAAAACATCATTTATACAATTAGTATACTTAGTAGGGCAGTAAAAAGAAAATTCTTCAATACCAGAATTAATAATCGTATAATAAATATTTAATAAATCGTCTTTATCATTAAGAATAAAATTATTAATAGGTTTTACATATGATAAATTATAATCCAAATAATAATCATTTTTATAATTAAAAGTAACTTCTTCTTCAATAGGAAAAACCTTATCCACTAAAAAAGTAATTATTTTATCGCGATAGAAATAGGTACCAATTAATAAAATACCTAAAATAATAATTAATAAAAGCTTCTTCATATTTTCACCTAATATAATTCTATCACAAAAAAAAGAGTAGTAAAAGCACTACTCCATATTATTTTTCATTTTTGTTAATCTTGATTTTTGTCTTGCAGCTTTATTTTTATGAATTAAACCACTTTGTGTAGCTTTATCTATTCTTTTAATTGCAATATTTAATTTTTCGTTTGCCGTTTCTTTATTACCTGTTTTAACTTCTTTTTCTAATTTTTTAACAGCAGTTTTAAGACTTGATGTAACTACAGTGTTAGATTTACACTTTTTGGCATTAGTTTTTACTCTTTTCTTTGCACTTTTAATATTTGGCATTTTTTATCACCTCGCTTTTTTGACTAAAACTATTCTAACAAATATTGGTATAAAATACAACAAAAACTTGAACTTTTTATTAAACATTGTTTACATATTTTAAAATAATTGGTAAAATCATAATAGAATGATAAGGGTTGATAATATGAGTAATAAGGAAAATAATCTTTTTCCTGATGACGAAGTAGAAAATGTTGATCAAGAAAAAGAACTTGAAAAATATCGTAAATATTTGAAAAGTATTCAAAAATATAATCCTTTAGACGAAGAAGAATATCTATATTTGACTAAGGAAATGAATACTATTATCAATAATAATAAAGATAATTTTACGGAGATAGAGTTATTAGAATTAACACAAAAATTAGATAAAATAGAACTCAATAAAGATTATACAATCGAATTATTAGAATTAACAAAAGAAATTAAGCAAATTATTAATCCTGAAAAAAAATATAATATTCCTAAAATAAAACAAGAAAAAAATAATAAAAAAGAAGTTATAAAACCTTTATCGACGACAGCCGTTCTTCCTAAGATTAATAATAAAGTTAAGAATAAAGCTAAAGAAGAAGTAAAAGAAGAACCTAGTAAAAAAGAAAATAAAAGTAATGGTCAATTAACCTTTAAAGAGTTAGTTGATAAAAATAGTGAAAGTGCTAAAATAAAGCATTTTGCTACGACAGAGATAAAAAAATTACAAACAGTTTCCAGCAATGTAGAAACTTCTTCTAAAAAGAAAGAAGTAAGTAAAAAAGAAAGAGTTATATGGTCATTTACTTTTGCTATATCAGTAGTAGTTTTTGCTTTTCTTTGTATAAGAGTTATTATTTGGAAAATTGATAATAAAATGAGTGGGGAACAGATCAAAAATATTTATGAAATAGCTAATATCGAAGAAGTTGTCAGTATGGGAATGGTAACTGATGTTACTGATAATGATATACAAAATAATACACCCGCACCACCTCCTTTAGAAGAAACCCCTAGTCAAGAACCTTCATATTGGAGAGATGATTACTGGTATTATATGTCAATGTCGATGCTAAATGCTAATTTTAATGAATTAAAAGCAATAAATCCTGATACTGTAGGATGGGTACAAGTAGCAGGAACTAATATAAATTATCCTTATGTACAGGGTAGTGATAACAATTTTTATTTAAAACATTCTTTTAATCGTCAACCTAATGGTTCAGGTTGGGTTTTCCTCGATTATCGAAATGATAAAGAAGAATATGGTAAAAATAACATTTTATATGCACATGCTCGCCTTGATAATACCATGTTTGGTAGTTTAAGAATGGTTGTAACACCTTCTTGGTATAATAATTCTAATAATTATGTTGTTAAGACATCAACTCCTAAATATAATGCTTTATGGCAAGTATTTAGTGTGTATACGATATTACCGGAATCATACTACATTAAGACTAAGTTTTCAGATGAAGAATTTGCAACTTTCCTTAATACAATTACGGCAAGAAGCGTTCATGATTTTAAAGTTAATTTATCACCGGATGACAAAATATTAACTTTATCTTCTTGTTATGATAATGAACGTCGTGTTGTTCTTCATGCGAAAATGATACGTCTTGAAGAAAAATAAATGAAAAAGAGCCTTTGCTCTTTTTTTCTATATAGTTTTTATATTTCTTGTTATTAAAAATTTAAACTAAACACATACTATAAATGGTGACATTAATGAGTGAAATCGATTTAAAAAATTATAAAGTTAGAACAGATTTAATTGTTGACAGCATCGGTACTAGTAATATTGAAGGAATAACTAAAAGTGAAAAGAAAATAGATAATATTATTATCAGTAATATTAATGCTAAAGTCGACATAAAAACTTTAGGTAAAAAGAAAGGTAACTATACAACTATTAGTTTTGAAGATATAACTGATACTAGTAATCGTAAGAAATTAGAAAAAATTGTTACAACGGAATTATTAAAGTTAATGAAAAATTTACATATAAAAGATATTGATAAAGCTTTAGTTATAGGTCTTGGTAATTATAAGTCTACACCTGACTCGTTAGGACCTAAAGTATTAAATGATCTTGTTATTACAAGACACTTATATTTGTTAAATGAGATTAAAGTAGAAGAAGGTTACCGTAATGTTTCAGGCTTTATACCTGGTGTTATGGGAAATACGGGGATAGAAGCTAAAGATGTAATTTTAGGCATAACTAAGGAAATTAATCCTGATTTTTTAATTGTTGTCGACGCTTTAGCATCTTCTTCTATTGAAAGAGTTAACCGGACTATTCAAATGACGGATACGGGTATAAGTCCTGGTAGTGGGGTTGGTAATAGTCGTATTGAAATTTCTTACGAAACAGTAGGTAAACCAGTTATTGCTATTGGCATACCCACTGTAGTTGATGCGGTAACAATTGTCAGTGATACAATTAAATATTTATTAAAAAAAATTAGTTTTAATAAAGCTACTATTAATAATGCTTCTCAAAAATTAAAACCAGTAACTAGCATTAATTATTTAAAAGAAGAATATCAAGACTTATCTAAAGAAGATAAAGAAAAGATTTTAGGACTTTTAGGTAACTTAAGTGAAGAAGAAATACATCAATTAATCTTTGAGGTTCTAACACCAATTGGTTACAATTTAATGGTTACTCCCAAAGAAGTAGATTTCTTAGTTGACAAATTAGCATTACTATTATCAACCAGTATCAATAAAAGCTTACATTCTAAAATGAATGATTAATAGACATTAATTTGACATTAATATTATTTAATTTTATTGACACTTATTATTAGATAGTCATAAAATTGAAACTGTAAAAGCTAGGAAGAAGGAATGAATTTGGAAGAGACACTAATAAAAAAAGTAACTGGTATAAGCGAAGAAGATAATATTAATAAGATAGAAATTAAGTTATATTCTGCATTACTAAAAAGAAAAAGTAATGATAATATAAAAGAAAAAGAAGCAATTGCTAAAGATTTATATAATCAATTATTAGATAAAAAAGAGAAAAGTAAATAAATTAATTACTTTCTTTTTTTCCGGTCAATTCGACAATATTATTACCTAAAAAAAATATAATTAAAGAAGAAGGTGATAATATGGATAAAAAAAATAAAGATAATAAAAAGAAAATACTTTTAATAAAAACGATATTAATATTAATTATTTTTACTATTTCCTTTCTATATACAGTTAAATTTTTAGATAATGTTAATTTAAAAGTAGACGATTTATTTTTAAAATCTTTAATTCCTTCTTCTAATAAATTTCAAAAACCAAGTATTAGTAGTGAATTAGTAGAATATATTGCTAAGTTAGATTTATTTGACCCAGTTAATATTTTAAAAAATAATTATAAAGGTTTAGTAACAGATGCACCTAAAAAGGAAAATATTATTGATAATAGTATTCCTGCAATTAAAGATGAACCTAGTAATGTTTTAGATAATAAAGAAAATGATCCTCTTATTTATATTTATAATTCACATCAAGATGAAGAATATGCTTCTAATAATTTAAAAGATTACAACGTAAAACCTACTGTTTTATTAGCCAGTTATATTTTACAAGAAAAATTGCAGAAATATAATATAAATTCTATTGTTGAAAATAGTAATATATCAGAATTACTTAGAATTAATAATTGGAATTATGCTTATAGTTATAATGTAACTAAAATGTTAATGGAACAAGCTAAAAAAGACTATCCTTCTTTAATTTATTTTGTTGATTTACATAGAGACTCTGTTTCTAAAGATAAAACGACAGCGATAATTAATAATAAAAACTATGCTAAAGTATTATTTTTATTAGGATTAGAAAATAAAACTTATCAAGAGAATAAAAAAGTAATAAATAGATTAAATACGATTATAAGTACAAAGTATCAAGGTATTAGCAAAGGGATTTATGAAAAAGGAGGTCCTTTAGTAAATGGCGTTTATAATCAAGATTTTTCTAATAATTGCGTTTTAATCGAAGTAGGTGGTATCGATAATACGATAGAAGAAGTTTCTAATACAATTGATGCAATTGCATATATGCTTAGTACATATATAGGTGAAGATAATGGCTAAATTTATTAAATTATTTATTGTAGTTATCGTAATTATATTTTTTGTAATGGTATTTACATCTAGTAGTGGTTATTATGAATATGAACTTAATAAAAAAGCTAATTTAACACAAGAAGCAATTAAGCAATTTGAAGAAGATGTCAAAGAAGGAAAGGAAATAGATGTAAAAGATTATTTTATTGTAGAAAATAAAGATTATAGTAATAAGTTTTCTAAAGCAGGATTAAAGATTTCTAATAAAATAGGTAGTTTAATTAATAATTGGTTTCAGTTTATTTTTAATTCAATTGGTAAAATGGTTGAAGAATAGTGTCAATAATTGTCTAAATCCTTAATTAATTATGAAAAGTAGTTGGCTAACAAACCTATGTATGATATTTTGCAATTATGGGGGCTAAAGTATGAATGTTTATTGAGCTTATTATTTTCGAAGGTATCCTAATAAAGAACAACAAGTAAAGTTAAATCAGTTTTTAGGTACTTCTAGATTTATTTATAATCATTATCTTT
>CANQYA010000048.1 GCA_947627965.1 uncultured Bacilli bacterium | reverse complement strand
TTATTAAAAATATCCCTATGATTTAATTCAAAATTAAATTTGCTCTGATTTTTTTCGTAAAAAACCGAAACTCAAACATAAAAAAAGTTGACTTAAAATTGTGGATGTGCTATTATGTAGGTAACACAAGAAAGGTGTTTTTATTTTGGTAAAAAAAAGGTGGGGATAAAATGGTTAAAGAAGCTAAAAACAAAGATGCAAAAAAAGAAAAGAATAAAACTATCAAAAAGAAGAAGGATACTAAGAAAGAAAAAAAAGTAGCTAAAAAGGGAATTATTGAATATATTAAGTCTGTTTTTAAAGAAGTATCAAAAGTTAAGTGGCCAAGTAAAAAAGATATGATTAAATATTCTGTTGCTACTATCGTTTTTATAATATTTTTCTCATTATTCTTCTATGCTATTGAATTGTTAATGGCATTAATTGAATCATTAGTATAAGGGGTGAATTTATGGAAAAACAATGGTATGTAGTAAATACTTATTCAGGACATGAAAGTAAAGTTAAGGAAAAGCTAGAAATGAAAGCTAATTCCATGGACATGAAAGATTACATTTTTAGAGTTATAATACCAGAACAAAAAGAAATTGAAGTAAAAGATGGTGTTCAAAAAGAAAAAGTTAAAAAGATGTTTCCTGGATACATATTAGTTGAAATGGTTATGAGTGATGAAGCTTGGTATGTTGTAAGAAACACACCTGGTGTTACAGGGTTCATTGGTTCTAGTGGAAAAGGTGCTAAACCTACACCTTTACAACCATACGAAGTGGATAATATTTTAAGAAATATGGGAATTAGTCGTTTTGAAGCTGATAAAGAATTAAAGATTGGTACTAAGGTTAAGATAATAGCTGGACCATTTAATGGTATGTTTGGTACTATTTCTTCAATTGATATGGATAATCAAAAACTTGAATTAAATGTTGATTTATTTGGTCAAGAAACAATTGTTGAAGCTGAATTATCACAAATAGAAGTAGCATAACTTAAAATATATAAAAGAAAAAATAACAAATTTTATTGATTTTTTAAGAAAAAAATGTTACTATTGAAACGCTATATTTAATTTATATAGAAACAAGTGGGAGGCAAAAAGCTAATAAATGCGGACTAGCTATTAGGACCACTCGCGAAAACTAAAATTTATAGGAGGTGTTTTTCGTGGCAAAAGAAGTAGTTAAGAAAATTAAGTTGCAAATTCAAGCTGGAAAAGCTACACCTGCTCCACCAGTTGGAACAGTTTTAGGACCAGCAGGAATTAATTTACAAGAATTTTGTACAAAATATAATGATGCAACACGTGATAAAATGGGAGATGTATTACCAGTAGAAATAACTATTTATGATGATAGAAGTTTCGACTTTGTAATTAAAACTCCACCCGCTGCCTTTTTATTAAAGAAAGCTGCCAAAATAGAAAAAGGTTCTGTTAAAGGAAGCAGTGAAACGGTAGGAACTATTACTAAAGCACAATTAAAAGAAATTGCAGAAATTAAATTACCTGACTTAAATGCTTATACTGTTGAAGAAGCTATGAAAATAGTTGAAGGAACAGCAAGAAACATGGGAATTAAAGTTTCTGAATAAAAATTATGGTAACCTATGTGGGAGGATGTCCGCTTAAGCTTCCATATATACCACATAAGGAGGAATTAAAATGAAAAAAAGAGGTAAGAAATATATTGAAGCTTTATCAAAAATAGAAAAAGGTAAAGCATATACTAAAGAAGAAGCTGTTAAATTAGTAAAAGAAACATCTATTAGTAATTTTACAGGATCTGTAGAGATTGCTGTTAGATTAAATCTTGATACTAAAAAAGCAGATCAACAATTAAGAGGAGCAATTGTATTACCTAATGGAACTGGTAAAACAAAGAAAGTATTAGTAATTGCTAAAGGAGAAAATGCATCTAAAGCTAAAGAAGCAGGAGCTGACTACGTTGGTGATACTGATATGTTAGAGAAAATCGAAAAGGAAAATTGGTTCGATTTCGATGTAATGATTGCTACTCCTGATATGATGCCACTTCTTGGTAAATTAGGTCGTGTTTTAGGACCAAAGGGATTAATGCCTAACCCTAAAACAGGAACAGTTACAACTGATGTAGCAAAAGCTGTAAGTGATGTAAAAGGTGGACGTGTAGAATATAGAACCGATACTTTTGGTAATGTACACGGAATAATTGGTAATACTACATTTACAGAACAACAACTATTAGAAAACTTAGATGCGTTCATGGGAACTATTTTAAGAATTAAACCTTCAACTGTAAAAGGTGATTATATAAAAAATATTTCTATATCTACAACAATGGGACCTGGAATTAAGATTGTTATAAATTCTTTTGACATTTAAGTAGATATAATATATAATACAAATTGATTTGCAAGTGCCATAGACAGTAGGTAATCAAGTAAATCCTACCGAGGACTTAACTTTATTTAGTTTAAAAAGTCTTTATGTCTATGATATAAAGACTTTATTTTGTGGCATTTTTAAATATTATAAGGAGGTGCTATTAGTGGCAAACGAAAAAATACTAGCTAAGAAGCAAGAAATTGTCGACGAGATTAAAAGTCATGTTCAAAATAATGCGTCAGTAATATTGTTTGATTATCGTGGTATTACTGATAATGATGCTAAAAGCCTAAGACGTGCTCTAAGACAAAATGATGCTGACTATAAAGTATATAAAAATACTTTAATGGCAAGGGCTTTATCTGATTTAAATATTAATGTTGACGAAAACTTAGTTGGACCTAGTGCTTTAGCTTATGGAAAAGATCAAGTATCAGCAATTAAAGTATTATCAGATTTTGCTAAGAAAAATCCAGCTGTAGTATTGAAAGTAGGAATTATTGATGGCGAAGTATCAGACAAGAGTAAATTAGATGCTTTAGCAACAATACCATCAAGAGAAGGATTACTTACAATGTTAGCTGGTGGAATGATTGGAATTGCAAGAGATTTATCAATTTGCTTAGATCTTTATGCAAAACAAAAAGAAGAAAAATAATTTAATATAAGGAGGAATATAAAATGGCTAAATTAACAAAAGATGAATTTATAAGTGCTTTAAAAGAAATGAACCTTTTAGAAATTAAGGAATTAGTAGATGCTATGAAAGAAGAATTTGGAGTAGATCCAAGTGCTGTAGCAGTAGCAGCAGCACCACAAGGTGCTAGTAGTGAGGATAGTGGACCTAGTGTTGTAACTGTTTCATTAGTTAACGCTGGAGCTGCTAAAATCAACGTTATCAAAGTAATTAAAGAAATTACTGGATTAGGATTAAAAGAATCTAAAGATATCGCTGATAACGGTGGAGCTATTAAAGAAGGTATTTCTGTTGAAGAAGCAAACGATATTAAGGCTAAATTAGAAGAAGCTGGAGCAGAAGTAGAAGTAAAATAAATTCATTAAAAACATTAATTAGGGTGTTGACTAGTTCAATGCTCTTTTTTTGAGTTTAAGTTTGCTCAAAATGATAAGAGAAAACTTGTTTGATAATGAGATCGTAATTTTATTCAGCAATGCAAGACCAAATTTATTATTGTAAAATAAAGTAAAATGATGTATCATTTATGATAGAGGTGGCTAGAATGAAAAAGAAAACAAATTCTAAAAATTTTGTTATATTTCTTTTAATGATTTTAATTATTGCATTAGTAGGAGCAGGTATTTTTTCTTTTGTTAAATATAGCAAATTTGGCAACAACAGTAAAAAAGTATTGATATTAGATGTAAATAGTGAGGAAGTAAAAAATTTATTTTTATTAACTAGACCAGAAATGACAAAAGCGTTATTTGTATTTACTGATTACGAGGATATTTATTATAAACAAGATCGTTTAATTATTAATGACTTAGGCGAAGATTTTAAAATGGCTTTAGCTTATTCGCGATTAGATTATACAGCTATTAATTACAAAGGCGATAAAATATCTTTTAAAGAAAGTGATTTAAAAAAATCTTATCAAGAAGTATTTGGCGATTTAAGTAATTATCAAGATCAAGATTTTGGTTATGGTTGCCCTAAAGAAATAGTCTATAATGAAGAAAATGATTTGTATGAGTACGAACACAGCTGTACCTTTATATTAACGGGAGGATATGAAAATAAATTAGTAGAAGCTAAACGTTATAATGACCGTGTTGAGATATACGAAAAAGTTGTTTTCTTTGAATATGATGACGAAAGCAAAGAAGTAATTTATTATCGTGATTATGAACACAATTCTCCGTTTGAACAAAATAAATATGATTTTAATGCCGAAGGTATAAGTACATATAAATATACATTTAAGAAAAATAGTGATGGTAAATATTACTTTTACAGTGTAGAAAAACAAAAATAAAACTTGATTTTAAGTAAAAAGTATAGTATTATTAGTAGTACGAAAGGAGTTAACTATGAAATTTATTTGTAGTTAACTCTTTTATCTTTTAAAAAGGATTGGTTACATGGGACAATATTTTAGTAACGAAGAACTAGCTAGTAATTTAAAGACAATTAAAGTTAATATTCTCGATAATGATTATTATTTTTATACTGATAATGGTGTTTTTTCTAAAAGTAAACTAGATTTTGGAACGAGGACTTTATTGGAAAGCATCTCTAATGAAAACATATTTGGTAAAGTATTAGATGTAGGTTGTGGTTATGGTGTCATTAGTGTTATTCTCAGTAAAAAGAAAGACGCTTTCTATGAGGGAATTGATGTTAATAAAAGGGCAATTCACTTAGCTAATATGAATGCTAAGTTGAATAAATGTCATAATGTTACATTTTATGAAAGTAATACTTATTCTAATGTAAATAAAAAATATAATTTTATAATTACAAATCCACCGATTAGAGCGGGTAAGGATGTTGTATACGATATAGTTATGAATGCTAGAAATTATTTAGAGAAGGATGGAGTTTTATATATAGTTATAAGAAAAGAACAGGGAGCTAAATCAATGATGCGGGATCTAGAGGAGTATTATAATATTGACATAATTGGACGGAAAAAAGGTTTTTTTGTAATAAAGTGTATTTTACATTGACATATTGTTTAAAATATGTTATTAATATAAATTGGCAACGTATTATTAGATTGTGTAAATATGTTCTTTGATTAAATATGGTATAGGGGTGAAACGAGTGGCATATAAGATAATTGATTGCGGTAAACACCGTAAAAGAAGAAGTTTTTCTAAAATTAAAAACACATACGAATTAAAGGATTTACTAGAGATCCAAAAGAAATCATATCAATGGTTTGTCGAAACAGGAATAAAAGAAGTTTTTGACGACCTATTCCCCGTAGAAAATTTTTCGGGTACTTTATCATTAGAGTTTGGAGATTATCATTTTGACGAACCTAGATATTCTATCAAACAAAGTAAAGATCGCGAAACAACTTATGCGGCACCTTTAAAGGTAGATGTTCGTCTTTTTAATCATGAAACAGGCGAAGTAAAAGAACAAGAGATATTTTTAGGCGATATGCCTCTTATGACAGAAAGTGGTACTTTCGTTATTAATGGTGCAGAACGTGTAATTGTGTCTCAATTAGTTAGATCACCAAGTGTATATTTCAATAAAGAAATAGACAAAAATGGTAGACCTTCTATTACATCACAAATTATACCGACACGTGGTACATGGCTAGAGTTTGAAATAGACGCTAGAGACGTTTTGTATGTCAGAATTGACCGTACAAGAAAAGTGCCTTTGACGACTTTGTTACGTGCTTTTGGTCTATCAAGTGATGAAGATATTATTAAATTATTTGGAAAAGATGAGTTTATCGAAAACACTTTAGCTAAAGATTCGACTAGAAACACTGACGAAGCATTAATTGAAATTTACGAAAAGTTAAGACCAGGTGAACCAGCAACATTAGATTCTTCAAAAAACCAAATTATTACTAGATTCTTTGATGAATTTAGATATGATTTAGCACGTGTTGGACGTTATAAATTTAATCGTAAATTAAACGTATTAGATCGTCTTTTAAACCAAACTATAGCTGAAGATATTAAAGTAGATGGTGAGGTTATTGTCGAAAAGGGTACTTTAATTAATAAGAAAATATTAGATAAAATTAAACCCATTTTTGAAAATGGTTACAATGTAAAAGAAGCACCTATCAATAGAGATTTAGACGATTTGAATAAAATTCAAACGGTAAAAATATATAATCCACTTAACAAGAAAGAAACTATTACTTTGATTGGTAATGATCAAACATTGACAACTAAGAGATTGACAGTATCAGATTTATACTCAGCAACATCATATTACTTAAATTTATTAAAAGGAATAGGACAATTTGACGAAATAGACCATTTAGGTAATCGTCGTATTCGTCAAGTTGGAGAATTATTACAAAATCAATTTAGAATAGGTGTATCACGTATGGAACGTGTTATACGTGAAAGAATGACAACCCAAGAAATGGAAGAAGTAACACCAAAAACTTTGATTAATATAAGACCGATTACAGCTGCTATGAAAGAATTTTTTGGAAGTAGCCAATTGTCACAATTTATGGATCAAACTAATCCCATTGCTGAGTTAACTAATAAAAGACGTTTATCAGCTCTAGGACCAGGTGGACTTTCTCGTGATCGTGCGGGTATGGAAGTACGTGACGTCAATCCATCACATTATGGACGTATTTGTCCAATTGAGTCTCCAGAAGGACAAAATATAGGACTTATTACTTCTCTTGCTAGTTATGCTAAGGTTGACGAATATGGATTTATTATGACACCTTATCGTAAAGTAAAAGATAAAGTATTAACTGACGAAGTTGATTATTTAACGGCTGATGACGAAAATGATGTTATTATTTCTTTAGCAACTGTTAAAATAGACGATAATAACATGATGATTGAAGACGAAGTTCCAGCAAGATACCGTGGCGAAAATATCTTAGTTAAACCTGAACAAGTAGATTATGTCGATGTATCTCCACAACAAGTTGTAGCAGTTACTACAAGTTGTATTCCATTCTTGGAACATGATGATGCAACCCGTGCTTTGATGGGAGCAAACATGCAACGTCAATCAGTACCATTAATTAAAGCCGAAGCTCCACTAGTTGGTACTGGTGTAGAATATGTAGCAGC
>CANQYA010000047.1 GCA_947627965.1 uncultured Bacilli bacterium | reverse complement strand
ATCTAAAAGAGGTTATCACCATAAATATAATAAATGAAAATTTTAAATTCATAATATTATGAATTGTTTTGAAGTGGCTTAAATGTCACTCCTTTATTTTTTATATCGTTCTTTATAAGGAGAAAATTCCTTATAAACAAAAAAATTAGATTGGTTAACCAAATCTAATCGTCTCTACTTCTTGCCATTAAAACAAGTCTAAATATTTCTATTAATGTTGTTAAAACACTAGCTACATAGGTAAACGCTGCTGCTTTTAACATTCTTTTGCCACCTGTTTGTTCACCTGCTACCAAGAATTTGTTATTCTCTATTTCCTTTAAAGCTCGTGCAGAAGCATCAAATTCCACTGGTAAAGTTACTAATTGGAATAACAAAATAATTATTTCAAGAGCAATACCTAACCAAATAAAGTCGGCAAAACCAAAAATAATACCAATTAAAATAGCAATATAACCCGCTTTAGAAGAAAAATTAACAATAGGAAACATTAAACTTCTAAATCGCATAAAACTATATCCTTCTTTATCTTGAATAGCATGACCGCATTCATGAGAAGCAACCGAAACTGCTGCAATCGAAGTACCTTGATATATATCTTTCGATAACCTAATTACTTTCCTAGTTGGATCATAATGATCAGACAAAACACCTCTAGTTTCAGTTACATAAACATTACCTAAACCATGCCTATTTAAAATTTCTCTTGCAACTTCAGCACCAGTCAAGTTTTTACTATTTTGTATCTTTTTATATTTCGCATATGAAGAACTAACAAATATTTGTGCCACTAACGTTATAATTATACTTACAAACATTAATAAGTAACTTAAAGTAAAATAATCCATTTTTTCCTCCTTTAGATAAGTTCGTATTTAGTTTTATCTTTAGTATCTATCAATTTAACTCCTCGTTGTAATAATTCGTCTCTTATTTTATCAGCTAAAGCATAATCTTTATTAGCTTTAGCAATTTCTCTTTCTTCTATTTTTCTTCTTATTAATTCGTCTAGTTCGCTACTTACTTCCTCAATATCTTCTATTAAATTTAATGATAAAACTTTATCAAAATCTTCTATTAAATATAATTTAGTAAAATCAGATAGTTCATTATCTTTTAAAACGTCATAAACCAAAGTTAACATAGTTGAAGTATTTAAGTCATTTCCAATAGCTTCCTTAAATTTATCTTGATAATAATCTAATTTTTTATCGCTTAAATTAGGCGTTCTATCTAATTGTTTAATTTTATTTTTTAATTTTTTATAAGAATTTTGAGCTATATCTAAGGCTTCATAAGAAAAAGTTAATTGATTACGATAATGACTACTTAAAACAAAGTATCTATAACTTAATGGATCATATCCTTTTTCTTCTAATAAGGAAATAGTTAAAAATTCGCCTTTAGATTTGCTCATTTTTCCAGACTGATCGTTAAGATGTTCCCCATGCATCCAATAATTACACCATTTATGTCCAAAGTATGCTTCACTTTGAGCTATTTCGTTAGTATGATGAGGGAAAATATTATCGACACCGCCACAATGAATATCTAAGTATTCGCCTAAATATTTGCCACTTATTCCTGAACATTCGATATGCCACCCTGGGTATCCTATTCCCCATGGTGAATCCCATTTCATATCTTGATTTTCAAATTTACTAGAAGTAAACCATAAAACAAAGTCGCCTGCATTTCTTTTATTTTTATCTTCTTCGACCGTATCTCTAACACCAACATATAATTCGTCGGGATTTTTACCTGATAATTTATAATAATCATTAGCTTTAGTTATATCAAAATAAACATTCCCACCTGCTATATAAGCATAACCATCATCAAGCATTTTAGTAATCATTTTTATATAAAAATCGATATTGTCGCTCGCTTTTTCAACAATTGAAGGTTTACGAATATTTAATTTACTACAATCAAGAAAAAAGGCATTGGTATAAAATTCTGCTATATCATAAACACTTTTATTTTCGCGTTTACTAGCTAATAACATTTTATCGTCACCAGTATCGCTATCGCTAGTTAGATGTCCTACATCAGTTATATTCATAGCTCGTATAACATCATAACCTAAATACTCTAATCCTTTTTCCAATATGTCTTCAAATATATATGTTCTTAAATTCCCAATATGAGCATAGTGATAAACAGTAGGTCCACAAGTATACAATCTGACTATTCCTTCTTCATTGGGAGTAAAAGTTTCTATTTTTTTAGAAAGGGTATTATAAATTTTCATTCTGTCACCTCATTTTAATTATACTATAAAAAGATGAAATATTTGTGATTAATTTATTGTAACACAAATATTATTGGTTAGTAAAATTAAATAATAACATGAGTATCTAAATAATGTGTTAATAGCTATCATTATTTATAAATAAACTGTACCTTTTTAATCATAAGTTACTAAAATTTAACTTTTTATATAGGTATTACATTTACTAAAAGATTACTCTATTTTTAATATGCCCATATTAAAAAAATACACTCTCAATAAATGAAAGTGCATTTTTATTATTTTAATAATTCTTTTTTCTTTTTCTCAAATTCTTCTTCTGTAATAACCCCTGTATCCAATAATTCTTTATAAGCTTTTAATTGTTCTACTACATCAAATTCTTTTTCAGGTTCTTTTTTATTTGTTTTTTTACTTTTTTTAACTTTTTCGTCTTTAGTACTAACAATTAAATTAATTTTTTCTTGTAATAGTATTGGCGGGATAATAGGAGCGATTATAGAAAATATTAAACAGATATTAGTCATGTCCCCTTGTAAATTTTTCTTATCTAGTAAACGATCAATTCTTTGAGCTGTTTTATAAGTCCAGTAAACTAGATAAAATGGTACAAAAATACATAAAATTAATTTTGTCGTTGGATCGCGATATTCTTCGTCTTTATCTTCATTTAAAAATTTTGTTGTCCTATATATCCATATAAATTTCCAAATTCCAAAAGTAAACACTAATAATAAGATGTGCTTTACTATATCAATAGTATAATCATCATTATTAATTGTATTGTCAATTTTCTCTTTAAGTTCTTTTATTGATTGATTTTCTTTAGTATCCCCTTTGAAAAAGATAATATATCTTGCTAAAAGTAAATAAATACTAGATATTAAAATCCATATTATTACGTTTGCTAATGCTACAACGAAAGAAATAGAAAATTGCCAATAGAAACGATATTCTATAATCAAAGTAGCAAAATAAACAATTGCTGGCACAAACCAAGCTTTTTTCACATAATCATCGTATTTTTTTAACTCTGGTACTTTATCTTTGAAAGATAAAAGTAAAATCGTTGCACATGATAGTAACCTTAATATTCGCCAAATATTAAATGAATTTAATAGTAAAATAAAGTCACTTAACAGTAATAAACTGGCTAACACAATTACAGGAACATCTTTTTTCTTTAAAAAGCAAACTACTGCTCCATAAGCATAGATAGCTACTGCTAATAAGCTTAATGAAAATAAGGAATATATAGCCAGTTCCACAAAAAGAACTCCTAATATTATATTTATTTTTTCGTCCATCTTGCTATAATTAACAGCTAAAACAGTAACTAATGCTATCATAAAAACGATAAGCAAAAATAATCTTAAATAACCAATAAACATTTTACAACTCTCCTTTAATTAAATTATATATACTTTTTTGTTAATATTCAACAAAATATTGCCACAAATTTAAAGTTAAAAATAAATGTAATTTTAAAAATGTTAACGTTATTTTGATCCTTAAACTAAGGAGGATAACTTAAAATTAAACATCGCCTTTTTTACATAAATTGGCATAAATACATCATTTAAAATTTCAATAAAATAAAAAGAAGTGACATATTAATCACCTCAAGAAAGGGCAAGTACCGTTATTTTCGTTAACATTTCTTTTGTTTAAATCTTTATAAATCATTTAATATTTTTACCAAAAAATTACTAGTTTCTTTCCTTTTAGTTTTCCAAAAAAATCTAAGGTAATTAAGTTTAGATATTTGAAAGGTCATAAAACAAGAAGAAGAATATCTACTGAGAGGATATTATGGGCATAGAATTTCTTTTCTTATTCTATATAAAAATATCTTATAATTAATAAATAACCAAAAATGGAATAAAGTGCCATTAGTATAATTGAAATACTAACTAAAAGTTTCATAAAAGCATTCCTTTTTTTTATCATGTTCTTATTATTTATTCAAAAAATGCCAAATCATATTCTAATGAAGGTGTCACTCTAATAGGTTTTTTTGAGCTAGAATAATAAGAATTTGCTTTTGTCACGCATTTATCTTTTTTACATTCTATATCTACATATCTTTTTTCACCAGAGTAATTATTATCATAAACACCTATATAATAATAATTAGGATTTTCAATATCACGTACCAAATTAATTGCATTAATAGCATGTAATCCACCATTGTAGCTTGATACCATTACTATAGGGTCATAATCATTTAATCTCGTCTTCATTATGTTTATAAAGCCTAGTGCTCCAGCATATTCTGTATCTTCTCTACCTAAAAAGTTTCTTACCCATAAAGTCGTATCCATTGCTGACGAATAGTAAACTGTTGAATTTTGTTTTATAAAACTTGTATATATAGCATTAAGCAATTGCTTATCGTCATTGTTAAAAGAACTACTTTTTTGTATCTTATCTTCATTTAACAATGCGTATTCATACTTTTTATACTTTGCTCCCCATCTTTTTATTTGTTCAGCCTTAGATAATACCATCTTTTCTGTAACGATATCGTAAATACCAGAATTTTCTATTTCTTTTTTATACTTATCATTAATAATTAGTACATTATCCTTTCCTCCTCTAAAATCTGGAGGAGTATCTTCGCCAAAAATAGCGTAACCAAATCCATATTTTAAAGCGTCGGTTTTTAATTTATAATCATACAAATTATTATAATTTCTAAAATATGTATTAGATAAATTATATCCATAATATTTCTCGTCTTGTTTTAAATTAAGAGTATCAATTTTTAATGGCAATACTTTTTTATAATATAATTCTGCAAAAGTGGCCATTCCAAAACAATGTCCGCCCTCTGATAAATTTGTTCCATAATTATCGAAAGAAAATCCGTCACGGTTTACTACGAAACCACTATCAGCTATTAATATACCATCTACTTTTCCATCGTTATTAATATCTACTAAATCATTATCTAATTCAGCACCGATATTCTCAAATAACTCATCTAAACCATCGACATTGCTTGAAGAAAAGAATTTACAACCTGTGGCATTAGAAATATTTGATAATTCGATATTATATGAACCACCACCAAAACCTATTGAACAAATTTTTACATCTTTGGAAATTGCTTCTTCAATTATTTTTTTAGTTCTACTTTTTAAAGCCGAATCTTGCCCATCAGTTAATATAACAATAAACTTATTATCACTACCAGAAGAAAATTCTTCAATACCCTTTGTTAATGCATTTCCTATATTAGTACCTTCCAATTTAGTTATAAAATTACCATTCATTCCACTCAATATAGATTTAATCGAAGAAGCACTAGTTCCTATTGTAGCGGCATTAGCATAATCGCTTCTAAACTCTGATAATCCCAATTGATAATTTTTTTGAGACAATCTTGATACTAACTCACTTGTTAATGTAAACCTTATTCCTTCTTTATCAAAGCCATCCAAAGAAGACCCCACAGAAAATCCTCCTGTATTATACTTTTTTCCAGTTATTTTCTCATATTGTTCATCACTATACATACTCCAAGAATTATCAAGAATAAACAATATTTGAGTAGTTTCTTCTTCATTTATTAATATCTCATCACCTATTACATAATTAGAAAAATGTTTTAATTTAGCTGTTAAAGTATTATTTTCTTTATCGATAGTTGTTTCTACTTTTTCATATTTTGAGTTTTTTTCATTGTAATAGTATATAGATAAATTATCTTCGTTTAACCCATACTTTAATAAATCTTCGTCAGTATATGAAAATGTAACTACAGCTTCATCGATATTACCATCAGTATATAATGTATATAAGTTATCAATCATACCTTTTTTGTTACTGATTTTAGTATTTGGATTTATCTCAGCTATCGTACTAGCAATATTTCCTTTACCAGTGATAGAAAGTTTTAATCCGTCTATTGAATAATCATAAGTTAGTGTTCTTTCTCCATCTTTTTTTCCGTCACCTTGGGAATCTGGCTTTAATGGATCTAAACCTAATTCTATTTCGTCATAATCATTTAAGCCATCATTATCTGTATCCATTTTATTGGGATCAGTTTTACTTGTAATAATTTCGTAGCCATCATCTAAACCATCCATATCACTATCAGCTAATAATGGATCAGTTTTATATTCCTTTTCTTGTTTATTAGTCAAATTATCAAAATCCAAATCCTCGTCAGAATCTAAATCTATTTCATAATCTAGAGATAATTCTTCTTCCTTCGTATCAAAGGGTATAACTTGATATTCCTTACTTATTTTCCTTAATTTATAAGTAGCTGTTATCTTGCATTTTCCCATGGCTTCAGTTAAATTCCATTTTACTTCTAAACCATTTAATTCAGTTTCTCCACAAGTATAAGAATATTTTATCTTATCAATTTCTTTATCGTTAGAGAAATTTATCCCTAATTTTACATCTGATTGGGTTACATAAGTCAATTTGTAATCAGGATAATCGTCGTTCCAACTTAATTTTTCAAATCCAAAAAAATAACTATATAAAAATACTCCAATACCTATTACTAAGACACAGCAACATGCTATGGTAATATGTTTTTTGTGCTTAGTAACAAAGTTTTGCATTTTATTAATTTTGGTTTTCATAAAATGGGAACTATTTTTTGAAAATTTTTCTGTCATAGTAACATTTGTACTTGAACTTGCTTGTTTAATTGGTTGAACGTTATCATTCTCTTGTAATTTTTGCTTAGAACTTAGTAATTCTTTTGTATTTTTGCCACAACTAGGACAAAATTCTTCATTACCATTCAGTTTGTTTCCACAATTTGGGCAAAACATAAATACTCTCCTTTCTAAAAAAAGAATAACTAAAGCAAATAGTTATCCTTATTTAATATTTAGTTTTACTTTGCTTCAGCTGAAATTGTTATTGAGCAAAAATTATTATAATCGCTATAATTAATCTCACTACTCCAACAATCCCCATTATTTCTATTTCTAATTAAAATTATTTAAATTATTTATTATTACATTCTTAGCTTTAGTTAGTTAACTATTATTTTTGTAAAACTATATCCAATAAGTACCAACAAAAGCTACTCTAAAGTAAATAATTAAATATTTTTGTACCTTAAAATTTATTTCCACACCTAAAACATTC
>CANQYA010000046.1 GCA_947627965.1 uncultured Bacilli bacterium | reverse complement strand
AAAAGTAATTCAAAATATCACTAAACTATTTTTAGAATTTCATAAAGTTTTCATATTTTTTAACAAAAAGTATGCTATAATTTAATCTAGGTGAGAATAATGAGGGAAAAGCAATTTAAAACACTTGATGAACAAATAGAAATTTTAAAACATAAAGGACTTATCATTAATGATGAGAATTATGCTAAAGAAATTTTATTGCGTGAAAATTACTTTTTTATTAGTGGATATAGGCATTTATTTATGAGTGATAGTGATCCTAAAAGGTTTATTACAGGTGTAACATTTGAAGAATTATATAGTTTGTTCTTATTTGATAGACAATTTAGGAATATTATATTTAAGAATTTGCTAATTATCGAAAATAATTTTAAGTCCATTATTTCTTACCGTTTATCTCAAAAATATGGATATAAAGAAAATGACTATTTAAAACCTAAAAATTTTGATACCAGTGTGGAAAAGACAAGACAAGTTAATGATTTGATTAAGAAAATGAAAAGACAAATAAGGGTAAATGGAAGGCAACATTCAGCAACTTATCATTATCTTAGTAATTATGGTTATATACCACTTTGGGTTTTAGTTAAAGTTTTATCGTTCGGAATAGTTAGTGAACTATATTCAATATTAAGATTAGATGATCGTGTTGCCATAGCTGAATTTTATAGAGTAGATATAAATAGTTTAGCAACTTATTTGCAATTATTAGCTAATTATCGTAATTTATGTGCACACGAAGATATTTTATTTGAAAATAGAACGCAAAAAATAATTAATGATACAATTTATCATAAGTTGTTAAATATACCTAAAATAGATGGTAATTACGAATATGGTAAAAACGATTTATTCGCATTAATTATAATATTAAAACAGATGTTGAGTGATGTTGAAATAAAAAATTTAGTTTTAGAAATATCACATGCTTTAGATAATTTAAAATACAATTTACATTCTATAAAAATAGAAAAAGTGTTAGATAGAATAGGTTTCCCTCTTAATTGGGACGATATTGCTAACATTTTAAAGGAGTGATAAAATGCGAGGAAAAATAATAACTTTTTTAGTAGTTTTATTAGCGTTTGTTTGTGGAGGAGCTTTTACCTATGTAATAGTAACTAATCCTTTTGAAGCAAACACAAATAATCCTACAGCAGGTATTTTAGGATGCCAATATACAAGTTGTGAAAATAAAGTTGTTATCGATAATTCGGGACTTAGTTCGGCTGTTAGTAAAATATATGATGCCGTAGTTATGGTTAAAAATTTTCAAAAAGGACAATTATCTAGTACAGGTAGTGGCTTTGTTTATAAAGTAGATAGTAAATATGGTTATGTTATGACTAATGAACATGTTGTGGAATCAGCAGATAGACTTACTATTCTTTTAACAAGTGGTAAAGAAGTAGAAGTAACTAAATTAGGTGGAGACGAATACTTAGATATTGCTGTATTGCGTATGCCAGTTGAAGATGTTTTACAAGTTGCTTCAATAGGAAGTACAGATGATTTAAAATTAGGTGATACTATATTTACAATTGGTTCTCCAGTGGGAGAAGAATATTATAATACTGTTACAAGTGGAATAATATCCGGTATTGATCGTATGGTAACGGTCAGTGTTAATTCACAATCAGATTGGATTATGAAAGTATCACAAGTAGATGCTGCTATCAATCCTGGTAATAGTGGTGGACCATTAATGAATGCTAATGGCGAAGTAATTGGGGTAAACTCTTTAAAACTTGTCGATAATAGTATTGAAGGAATGGGGTTCTCAATAAAAATAGAAGATGCCATGGCACATGTCGAAGAATTAGAAAATTCTAAAACTATTGAAAGACCGATGTTAGGTATAAATTTATTAAATGCTTCAGATAAAAGAACTTTATCATCATATGGTATAAGTATCGATAACAATATTTCTTCTGGTGTTGTAGTAGTTGAAGTAGTAAGTGGTAGCGGAGCTTCTAAATCAGGATTAGAAAAAGGTGATGTTATTACTAAGATTGACGATGAAGAAATAGTAAATGGAGCTTACTTAAAGTACGTTTTATATAAATATAAAGTTGGTGATAAAATATCAATAACTTATATAAGAAATGGTAAAGAAAAGACTACTAGTGTGACATTGACTAAAGCTATAGATTAATAAAAAAGTAATAAGGGTAACAAAATATCTTTATTGCTTTTTATTTTAAATTATTTGTTTTCTTTAGCTATATTTATGATATAATAACACTAGTACATGAAAATATATGAGGAAGGAAGAAACATTATATGAAGGCAAAAATGTTAGTAACTGGGGGAGCAGGTTTTATAGGTAGTAATTTTTTGGATTATATGGTTAATAAATATAAAGATTATTATTTTATTTGTTTAGATGCTCTTACATATGCAGGTAATTATGCAAATTTGAATAATGTAATTGATGCCGATAATTTTAAATTTGTAAAAGGTGATATTACAGATGTAGATTTTATTGATGAATTGTTTAAAAAAGAAAAATTTGATTATGTTGTTAATTTTGCGGCGGAAAGTCATGTTGATAACTCTTTAAAAAATCCTAGTATTTTTTTCAATACTAATGCCCTAGGTGTTAAAAATTTGTTAGATGCATGTCGTAAGTACGGTATAAAAAGATTTTATCAAGTATCAACTGACGAAGTTTATGGCGATTTACCTTTAGATAGACCTGATTTAATGTTTAAAGAGACAGAAGTGTTGAAACCGTCTAATCCTTATTCAGCCAGTAAAGCATGTGCCGAAATGATTTGTCAAGCTTACCACCGATCATATAATGTTCCTATTGTCATTTCAAGATGTACCAATAACTATGGGGTAAAACAATTTCCTGAAAAGTTAATTCCTATGACTATTACTAAAGCTTTGTATGACGAAAAAATTTGTATTCATGGCGATGGTACTAATGTGCGAGATTGGTTATTTGTTATGGATCATGTTAAGGCAATAGATTTGATACTTCATAATGGTAAAGACGGTGAAGTCTACAATGTTGCTGGGCATAATGAATTGACAAATAAAAGAGTTGTCGAAACCATATTAAAAAAGATGGGAAAAGATAAAAAATTAATTGAATATGTTACTGATCGAGTGGGTAATGATTTACGTTATGCACTTGATACAACTAAACTCGAAACAGAGTTAGGTTGGTCTAGATCTTGTAATTTTGAAGAAAGAATACAAGATATTATTGATTGGTATACCAATAATAAAGAATGGATTGAGGGGATAAAAAGTAAGGAATATTTAAGTATGTTCTTTGCCAAAAACTAGGGGGAAAATAATATGAATATATTAGTAACATTTAATCTTGATACGACAATGTTCAATAGCTTTTTATATAAAATTAAAGATTATAAATCCATTGATAAAATTATTGCTATTAATTATATGCTTTCAAATAAGGAAAAAGAAAACATATTAAAATCTAATAAAATAATAAGTGTAGATTGCGATATTAATCAAGGCTATAGCTATATGCTTAACTTAGCTTTAAAATATATAAGCAAACATTATAAAAATAGTAATATTGTTGTATGTAATCCTAATACAGAATTTAGTGACGAAGTGGTTAATAACTTAATAAAGAAAGTTCAAGCGAAAGATATTGGTGTTATAACGCCGGTAATTAATTCTTGCTTTAGTGAAATAAGAGGAAACAAATTATTGAGTGCTAAAAATCAGTTGAAAGCACGGCTACCATTTTTAAATAGTAGAGAAATGAAAAAGCCGGATAATATCTTTTTTTACCCTAATGATCATTATAATTCTGATATTTCTTATGTCGATTATACTTCAATGATTTTTTTTGTTACTAAAGAAGAAGTAATGCGTAAGATAGAGTATTTAGATGAAGAAGTATTTTTTGCGTTTGAAGAAGAAATTTTAGCAACTAAATTAAAAAATAATAATTACAAGTGGGCAATATCTAATACCGATAGAGTTGAGGCATCGACTTGTTACATAATTGATTGGAAAAAAGATTTTGATAAAATTAGATTATTAGAATTAAAAGATCGTAAACATTATTTTAAACATTATTTAATTAAAACGACAAAAGATAAATTGCTTTTAGGTTTAATTCCTTTTTTTAGAATATTGAAAAAAATTTTATATACGGTTCTTTCTTTTATTAGATTAATAAAAAGAGTTGTTAATATCTTTTGGAACGCCATAAAAAAAGCTTGGACTGTGTATCATTTTTTAATGCCATTTAAAGTATTAAAAGAAGATTTTAGTAATTTCTTAACAAGATTAAAAATAATACCATATAATTGTTACTTTGATAAAGAATATACAAAATGGATAAAAACAAAAGAAAAAGAACCAAAATTTAATGAATTTTTAGAAAAACCTTTATTAAATTTGATTTTATGTTTAAGTGATATTGAGGTAGAAGATACTAAAAGATGTATAAATTCTATATTAAATCAAACTTATGATAATTTTAATTTACATATTATAGAAAATAATATAACTAAAGAGAAACATAAATTAATAGAAGAATATGCTAAAATGGATCAAAGAATAAAAGTAACTTGTAATAAAAAAGAGAAAAGCGAAGCTCTATTAATTAATGATGTAGTTAAAAACTTAAAACAAGATTATTTAGTTTTTTTAGAGGAATTTCATATTTTAGATAAAAATGCTTTAGCCTATTTTGTCGATACTATTAACAATAATAAAGTTGATTTTATATATGGTGACGAAGATAAAATTAATAATTTAAATGTTAGAAATACACCTATTTTTAAACCTGGTTTTTCACCTGATACTTTGTTATCATTTAATTACATTGGTTATTTCTTCGCTGTAAAAAAAGAAATATTTGATAAAGTAGGGGGCTTTAAAAAAGATTATAATAAGTCTTATAAATATGACTTTATATTAAGAAGTACCGAATTGACAAATAAAATATATCATATTTCTTCTGTTTTAAATCATTTAATGCAGGAGTACAGTGATTGTGAACAAAATAATATTAGTAATAATATTAAGATATTGGAAGATACTTTGGAAAGAAGAAAAATAAAAGGAAAAGTAACACCTATTAATAATCGACCATTCTGTTTTATTGATTATCAAAATGATAATGAGTTAGTATCAATTATTCTTTTAACAAGAGATCATGTTGAATATTTAAGTAAATGTGTCGATTCAATTTATGCTAAAACTACTTATAAAAATTTTGAATTAATTATTGTTGACCATTGTACCCAACAAGAAGAAGCATTAAATTACATGGAGAAAATAAAGAAAGAACACGACAATATTAAAATTATTAAAAAAGATGGAGAGTTTAATTATTCTTATTTAAATAACGAAGGAATAAAGTTAGCTAAAGGGAAATATCTTCTACTTTTGAATAGTGATACCGAAATTATAACACCTAATTGGATTGAATTGATGTTAGGTTATGCTAGACAAAAACAGGTTGGATGTGTCGGTGCTAAAATGTATTATGATGATGGAACAATCCAACATTCAGGCGTAATAGTCGGTCTAGGTGGTGTAGCTGGGCATGTTTTTTGTCGCTATCGCAAAGGTGATATTGATTATGGTGGAAGACAATATGCGGTATATGATTATGGGGCAGTAACTTTCGCTTGCGTCATGATAAATAAAGAAAAATATTTTGAAGTAAACTGTCTTGATAACGGAATAAAATGTGCTTTTAATGATGTTGATTTCTGCTTAAAAATATTAGACAAAGGTTATTACAATGTTGTAGTACCACAAGTAGAGTTATATCATTATGAATCAAAAATAAGAGGATTAGATGTGTCTGGTGAAAAATATAAAAGACTTCTAAGAGAAAGTAAATTTATGATGGATAAATGGCAGGATAAATTAAAAAATGATAAATTTTATAATAAAAATTTATCATTGTATGTCGGTTTTCATTTAGACATATATTAATGGGAGTATAGTATTATGAAAAAAAATGTATTTATAATAGGAAGTAGAGGTTACCATTATAAATATGGTGGCTTTGAACGTTTTGTTGACAATTTAATAGATAATTATAATGATGAAAATACTATCTTTCATATTAGCGAATTATCTAATAAGCAAAAAAAAACTATTAATCCTAAAGATAATGTCTATGTCGATTATATAAAGGTAGGGAATTTAAAAAGTGCGACGATGTTAGTCCATACTATTAAATCATTTAAGTATTATGTAAAATATATAGAAAATAATCATATCGAAAATAGTGTAATATATGTATTAGGTTTAAAATTAGGACCATATTTAAAATGGTATAAAAAGAAATTAAAAAAATTAGGTATAAAAATATATTTTAATCCTGATGGATTAGAGTGGAAAAGAACTAAATGGAATTATTTTGTAAAGAAATTTTTCTTATTAGAAGAAAAGTGGATGTTTAATAATTGTGATTTATTAATTTGTGACTCTAAAGGAATTTTGGATTATATCAAGAACAAATATCCTAAAAATAAAGTACCTAAAAAGTATATTGCTTATGGTACTATACCAGTTCAAACTAACGATGAATTAAAAGAAGAAATTTTAAAAAAATATAATTTAAAAACTAATAACTATTTTATAATTGTTTGTCGTTTTGTTCCTGAAAATAATTTTGAACTTATAATTAAAGAGTTTATGAAAACAAAGATTGATAAAGAATTAGTTATAATAGGGGATATAAATAATAATAAATATTATAATAAATTACTTAAAAAAATTAATTTTAATCAAGATAAAAGAGTTAGGTTTTTAGGTCCAATTTACGATGTAAGTACCTTAGAGATAATTAGAAGGAATGCTTTTGCTTATTTACATGGACATTCAGTAGGAGGAACTAATCCAACTTTATTAGAATCCATGTTAACAGTTGATCTAAATATTTTATATGATGTTAATTTTAACCGTGAAGTAGGTTGTGATAGTTGTCTATATTTTACTAAAGAAGAAGGTAATTTATCTAAGTTACTGAGTGATATAAAATATTTAGAAAAAATGAAGAAACCTTTAGGTATAAAAGCTAAAGAAATTATTAAGAAAAAATTTACTTGGGATTTTATAGTTAGCGAATATAAAAAAATATTTTAAAGAGCTTATACTTTTAGAAGTGATGAATATGTCACTTCTTTTTAAAACTCTAATTTGTATATTCTTGTAAAAAAAGATCTGTTAATTTTAAGTTATCATCCCTTAATGTTTAAGCCCCCAGAAGGGGTCTTATTTTTCTCATTTTATATTATTATAGTTTTGTTACTTTAATTTGGTGAAATACCTTATTTTTTAATTTTATGTTATCAAGCCTTTATTATTTTAATTTGCAAATTTTTTTATTCATTTGGGCTTGCGAAAACCCTAGGGGGGGGGGGGTATAATGTATTG
>CANQYA010000045.1 GCA_947627965.1 uncultured Bacilli bacterium | reverse complement strand
TATTAAAATCTTTATTTGCAAATTCTTCAAAAGATCTTACCATTTCAATATCTGGAATATCTATACTTGATATTTCTTCTTTTATCCATTCATAACAACTATTATATGGATGTTCATTTTCATTCATAGCTAGTGGAACATATAAAACTGGCTTATTATGATTTATTATTTTATTTATTTCTTTATATGTTGCTATTGTTTGTTTACCAAATCCACCACCGTTTAGAAATAATTTCATATATTATCCTTCTTTCTATTTTATTAATCTTTTTATATAGGTTCTATACAATAAGCAGTTAAATTATCTATTTTTTTCGATTTTCTCTTTTCCACCCATATAAGGTTGTAATACTTTTGGAATTAATATACTTCCATCTTCTTGGTAATTGTTTTCTATTACTGCAATTAATCCTCTTGGAGACGCTACTACGGTATTATTAAGCGTTGCTAATAAATAATTACCTTTTTCCCCTTTAGCTTTAATACTTAATCTTCTAGCTTGAGCATCACCTAAAGTAGAACAAGAACCTACTTCAAAATATTTTTGTTGTCTTGGACTCCATGCCTCAACATCACAAGATTTTACTTTTAAATCAGCTAAATCACCACTACAACATTCCAAAGTTCTTACTGGTACATCTAAACTTCTAAAAAACTCTACCGTATAACTCCACATTTTGTTATACCATTCCATAGCGTCTTCCATTTTACATATTACTATCATCTCTTGTTTTTCAAACTGATGCACACGATATAAACCTCTTTCTTCAATACCATGTGAACCTACTTCTTTTCTAAAACAAGGACTATATGAAGTTAATCTAATAGGTAATTCTTCTTCTTTTATAACTTGACCTTTAAATCTACCAATCATTGAATGTTCACTAGTACCAATCAAATATAAATCTTCTCCTTCTATTTTATACATCATATTTTCCATTTCTTTAAAAGACATAACCCCAGTTACAACATCACTTCTTATCATAAATGGTGGTACACAGTAAGTAAATCCTTTATCAATCATGAAATCTCTTGCATAACTTAACATAGCTGAATGAAGTCTAGCAATATCCCCCATCAAATAATAAAAACCATTCCCACTAGTTCTTCCAGCACTTTCTTTATCTAATCCATTAAACATATCACATATATCAGCATGATATGGAATTTCATAATTAGGAACAACTGGATCGCCAAATCTTTCTATTTCGACATTTTCGCTATCATCTTTCCCTATTGGTACTGAATCATGAATTATTTGTGGTATAACCATCATTTTTTCTTGTAATACGTTCATTAGATTATTTTCTTCTTTTTCAATATCAACTAACTTATCATTTATTTCATTAACTCTATTTTTCTTTTCGTTAGCTAAATCTATTTCTTTATTACGCATAAGTATACCTATTTCATTAGAGGTATTATTTCTTTCTTGTCTTAGATTATCCCCTTCAATTTTTAATTCCCTTATCTTTTTATCTAAATCAATTACCTCGTCAACTAACGGTAATTTTTCGTCTTGAAATTTCTTTTTAATATTTTCTTTTACTTTATCAGAGTTTTCTCTTATAAATTTTATATCTAACATTTACTATCAATCTCCTTTAATCTATTCATTATTTTTTCATGGGTAGGAACATATCTTTTCTCTATTCTCTCATAATCTTTAAGAGTTGGATTTTTAATACGTTTTATATCCATATTATTCTCAATATCAGCTAGTTTTACCACTAAAGCTTCTCTCGAGCCATTTACAATAATATTATCTATATATTTATTGTAATCTATTCTCTTATCTCTCGTTAAAATTAAGACATCTTTAACAATTTCTTTAGGAAAACCTATCTCAATTAAATCTTCACTCGTTACATCTTTATCTTCGATAACGTCATGTAATAAAGCAATAACTTTTTCATTGATAGTATTTACATTTTTATACACATAAATAATATGTAACATATAAGGCATACCACCTTTATCAGTATCGCCATAAAATAAAGAAGTAGTAATTTCTAAAGCTTTATAAATCAAATCTTTACTTTTCTTTAATTCTTCGTATTTACTTTCATCAAAATAATTTTTTAACATTTTATACTATACCTCCTAACAAAAAAAGACCAGTAATAGGAGTGAATTAATCACGGTACCATCCTACTAAGTCTTAATTTTTATAACGGCATTGCCGGAAATAGATACTGTTACTTCCCTATTTCACTCCTGAGCTGATTAAAGTATTTTTATTCTTAGTTTACACCTACCACTAAGTCTCTATTTTTTAATAAACAATACCCACTAGTCTCAATCACAGATTTATATATATACTATTATTATATCAATTATCTTTATCTTTTCAATCTTTTATGAAAAATCTACTTATTTTTCTACCTACTACACTTTTTTGTACTTTACTTAAAATTTAGCATTTATTTTCCTAATTCTTTTTCTATTTTTAACATACAAAACTCATACCCAGTCGAGGTTTATTATAGCAAAATGTATGTCGTAAAGCAACTATTATTTAGCTAAATTCTTTTAATAATCTATCTAATTCTTCGGACTCTTCTTTAGACATTTCTTTATTGTCGTATTCTTTTTCAAACCATGAAGGTATAACTTCTTCTTTACTTTTTTTATTAGGTACTTCTTTATCTTTATTTAGTAATTTTTTTATCTTCTTATGTTCCTTTTCGGCAACTCTCATAGCTTCTTCGACCGTTTCAATATTTAATCTGCTCCACTGTGCCGCTACTGTCTCGACATAACTTCTCGTAAATTTTTGATTATTTACTTTTAAGACGTAAGCAATTAAGACATTTACTACTCCTGGTTTCATTTTTTGTTTAACCATTAAATCTTCAATAATTTGTAATTCTCTTAAAGTTGGTTCACCATTTTTATATTTACTTCGCAAATAATCATAAGGAGTAATATTTTCAAAAGTATATACTTGTTTAGCCCAATTAGAATTATCCCCGCTAGGAGACTTTAGATAATCAGGTTGCTTACTATATATTAAAGTAGGTAATTTACCACCCTGTTCAAATTGATAAAAGTTTCTCGCACTTTTTCTTAATTCGTTCTTATCAATTAATCCTTTTTCATTTAAACTATTACGAACTAATCCCTGCATATTTAACTCATCTATATTATAAACAAATGCTAAAGAATTAATTAACTCTTTTACTTCGTCAGTAAAACATTTTTCATTAACCATACTTTTAGGAATGGAAGAAATTAATAAATTAAAATCAATACCATTAGTTATTTCTATTTTACCCTTATTTTTACTAATTATATTATCATTAGTTATATAAGATCTACCATCTGTTACCGTAAATACATCTTTAAAATTAGATGTAATATCCGTATAATCTTTTAAATTAATTTTAGGTACTTGAAAATAATTAACTACTTTTTCATACTCTTTTTTACCTAAATTATTATATAAAACAATATTTAATATTGGGTGATTTAAAAATTCATTAGCAGATAGAGGCGAATATAAAAGGTAGACAAAATTATTAACATTTTCCTTTTTAACATAAGTTTTTACTAAACCAACTGCTTCTAGTTTTTCTCTAGCTATAACTAAATTAGGTAATTTTAACTGCATTATATTAATTAAATGGTGATGGGTTAATTCTTCGCTCATTACTTCATGTTTTAAAACTTCGTCTATTAAAGTAAAATATAAAGTAACAGCTGTATAACCAATAATTGGTTGATATAACATTGTCAATATTTTACGATCTACTTCATCGATAATAGTCTTATTAACAACAATATATGTATCTGCTGGTAAAATAGTATTATTCATTATATCACCACCTATTAATTATTTTTATTATAATCGATTAAAATATATTAAACAAGTTTTATTAATTTTTTAATTTCTTAATTACTCGGTAATAAATAATTTCAATAATTCCTATTACTAAAGTTATTATACCACTATATAATACAGTATTTGCCATATTATTTTGGATTAAATTAATAATATTAGCGTTAGCTTCTAAAGGGAAAATAGTAAAAAGATTTTTTAAAAAAATTCCTATAAATAAGTAAATTATACTTGCTAAAGAAGTAGTTACTCCTGTCCAAATAAAAGATAGATAAATCGGTTTATTTAATAGGATTATTGCAATAAAACATATTCCTATAATAATTAAAAAGATCCATCTTAAAGTATTACTAAATAATAATTGAAAAGGATTAACATCATTATCTAAGACAATATCATTATCTTTAAAAATATCTTCTAAATCCATTGTTACTAATTTTATACTGCTTATAATATCTTCTTTTTGAGAATATGTAATATTATAATTAAATTTAGAAAGAATTATATCTAAATTATCAGTATATTTAGTTAATAAAGAAGAATAATTAAAAGGTTTTTTATCTTTATTATATAAGAAAGTATTAAATAAATTGCCATAATAAACTGCTACTACTTCTTTAGCAGATAACGAATTTAAGAGTTTATCTACTACTGTTTTATCAATATTATACTTAGAAGTTTTTTCATATAATAAAGTTAAATTATCCTTCTTATTTTGTTCTAATACTTTAATAATATCAACATCTTTAAATATTTCATAGATATTATCATAAGTAAGTATTCGTGTTAAATTATAAGAGGCTAAATATAAGCTGATATTTAAAAACATAGTAATACATATTAAAATAAGAAGCAATTTTGATAATACTTTTTTCACTTTATAATTCCTTTCTATTACTTATTATTAATTTTTTTACTTTATCCATTAATTCATTATTAGCTTTTTCTATATCATTTCCTTTTATTTTATATGCCTTAGCAAAACAAATAGTAATTTTTTTCTTAGTAAACATATGATAATTACCAGTAATAGAAAAAGGAACTAAGTAACTATCAGTTACACTTGCCATCTTAACTGCTCCATATTTAAAAGGCATTATTATATCTTCGGTCTTGTTAAAAGTCCCTTCGGGAAATATACCTATTACTTTATCTTCTTCTAATACTTTAATCGCACTTGCTAAAGATTTTTTATCTTTCGTTCTCCTATTAACAGGAATACATCCCATAGAATAAAAGAAAGGTTTACCTAATCCTTTAAATAATTCGTCTTTGGCTAAGAAATGGATCGTACGTTTTGTACTACAAAAAAGTAAAGGTATATCCATCATATTAGTATGGTTACCACATATAACTATTCTACCTGTTTTAGGAATATTTTCTTTACCAATAATATTAGGGCGATATATAGCTTTAAACAAGAAACAGACAATTGGTCTTAATATTCGATATAAAAGACAATCTCTCATAAAGCCTCCTTTATTTTCCACAATATTATTATAGCAATCCCTTTAAAAGTTAACAAGAAAATTAAAAAGATAAGAACTATTTTATCCTTATCTTTTTATACTATCTTTTCTTAACATCAAATTTTACATCTAGTCCATTAAGATTAGTTACTTCTTTTAAATCTTTAACTTTAACTAAATTATCACATAAAGTTTCTTTCTTAATAAAGTCAATATATTCTTCGATAGCTTCTTCAAATTCTTTATTTTCTTCATATAAAATATCGATACGATCTAAGATATCAAAGTCATAACTCTTTCTTAAATTTTGAACTTTACTTATTAATTCTCTTGCTATACCTTCATTAATTAATTCTTTAGTTAATTTAGTATCTAAGATAATAAAATTATTTCCTTCATATGAAGCATTAAATCCTTCTTTAGAGAAAACTCTAATATCGACCATATTAGGTTGGACAATAAAGTCTTCTTTATCTAATTTAATTGTTACATCTTCCCCGTTCTTTAACTTATTAATTTCTTCAAGAGAAATATTAGTTAAAGTATCTTGAAATACCTTGATTTTAGGACCTAGTATTTTACCTACTTCTTTAAAGTTAGGTTTAACAATAAAGTTCATGTATTTACCTAAATCTTTTTCAAAAACTACTTCTTTAACATTTAATTCTTCTTTAATTAAATCAGTTAAATCTTTAATTAGAGGTTCATTTTTACCATCTAAAATAATTTCACTAATTGGTTGTCTTACTTTTATTTTTACTTCTTCTCTCGCATTTCTTCCTAGAGAAATTAAGTCTCTTACTAAGTCCATACGCATTTCTATTTTTTCATTAAATTTAGTCTCGTCACATTCAGGATAAGTTGCTAAATGGACACTTTCTTCACCCGTTAGATTAGTATATATTTCTTCAACTGTAAATGGTGAGATTGGAGCGATTAATTTACAAAGTCCAATTAAAACTTCATAAGTAGTTTGGTAGACAGCTTTTTTATTATTATCTAATTTACTAGCCCAAAATCTTCTTCGATTACGTCTTATGTACCAGTTAGATAAATCTTCATTTAAAAAGTTATTTAAAGCTTTACAAACTTTGTTTAAATCGTACTCGTCCATCGCTTTAGTAACATATTGAACTAACTTATTATACTTAGATAGTAACCATTTATCTATTTCTTCTAAATCTTGATAATCTACATGGAATTCTTTTGGATCTAAATTATCCGTATTGGCATATAGTTGAAAGAAAGTATAAGTATTTTTTAAAGTGCTGAAGAATTTAGAATTAACTTCTTTGATACCTTCTTCGTCAAATTTTAAAGGTGTCCATACTGGCGATGCATTTAACATATAAAATCTAGTCGCATCAGCTCCATATTTTTCTAAAATACCAAATGGTTCCACTGCATTACCTTTACTTTTATGCATTTTTTGACCATATTTATCAAGGATTAAGTCATTAACTAAAACGTTTTTATATGGTGAACATCCCATAACAAATGTAGAAATAACTAATAATGAATAGAACCAACCTCTCGTTTGGTCAATTCCTTCAGATATGAAATCAGCTGGGAATTGTTTCTCAAATAATTCTTTATTTTCAAAAGGATAATGGTATTGAGCAAAAGGCATTGCACCTGAATCAAACCAACAATCGATTACTTCTTTTACTCTTTCCATCTGTTTACCACATTCTGGACATTTAATATGAATTTCATCAACATAAGGACGATGTAATTCGATATCTTCATTAATTGGTTCAATAGCTTTTGCAACTAATTCTTGACGGGAACCAATCATCTCATTATGACCACAAGAACAACGCCATAAAGGAATTGGTGTACCCCAATATCTATTTCTTGATATAGCCCAATCGTTCATATTTTCAAGCCAGTTACCAAATCTTTTTTCACCAACATAATCAGGATACCAATTAACTTTTTTATTTTCAGCAATAATCTTATCTTGGAAAGCAGTGGTTTTAATATAAAGACTAGGTTTTGAGTAATAGACAAGCGGAGTTTTACAACGCCAACAATGAGGGTAATTGTGAACCATTTTTTGTTTTTTAAACAATTTATCTTCACTAGCTAAATATTTTATAATCTCAAGTTCCAAATTAGGATCAACTACTAATCTACCTTTCCAAGGAC
>CANQYA010000044.1 GCA_947627965.1 uncultured Bacilli bacterium | reverse complement strand
AAGGATTTTTAAATGGTCATATCCCCTTTTCATCCCAGTTAGCTTTTGCTTCATACATAATGGCTTACTTAAATAATAAAAAATATATAGTTGTATCAAATGAAGCTAGTAGTAATGAAGTATATGTTAAAAATACTAATATTAATCACCAATATTCTAAAAGTTTTGAGTTTGAAAATGATTTTAGAAATTATACTAGTAAATATTTTTCTGATAATATCGAATACTTTAGTCTTTTAAGACCTCTATTAGAAATACAAATTGCTAAAATATTTAGTCATTATCCTAAATATTTTGAAGTATTTAGAAGCTGTAATTTAAGTAGTAAAGAAGAAAATAAAAGATGGTGTGGTAAATGTCCTAAATGTTTATTTATTTATATAATTTTAAGTCCTTATATCGAAGAGGAAACTTTGGAAACAATCTTTAATAAAAATTTACTAAATGATAAGGATTTATTAAGTACTTTTAAAGATTTAATTGGCGTTACTGATAGTAAACCTTTTGAATGTGTTGGAACTATTGACGAAGTAAATTATGCTTGTTCTAAAACTATTAAAAAATATCTTTCTAAAGGTATATCTCTACCTTATTTATTAGATTATTATAACAATAACTATCCATTATCTATTCTTGATTTAGATTTTTATTGGAACGATAATAATAATGTTCCCCCTTTATTGATAGAAAGAATTAGAAAAGAGTTGAATATTAATGATAAATAACATAATAAATGATTTTATTAATAAAAAAATAATTATTGTAGGCTTTGGTAAAGAAGGAAAAGCAAGTTATCACTTTATTAGAAGATATTTAAAAAAGATACCCTTAGTAATTGCTGATATAAACGATAATATAAAAAATAATGAAGAACTAAGTAACGATCCTTATGTAAAAATAATTACTGGTAAAAATTATTTAGATAACTTAAATGAATACGATTTAATAATTAAAAGTCCTGGTATTACTTTTAAAGATATCGATACTACTAAAATAAAAGACAAAATATCTTCAGGACTAGAAATTGTTTTAAAATATTACAAAGATAAAATAATTGGTATTACTGGAACTAAAGGTAAAAGTACGACATCTTCTCTTATTTATAATATTTTAAAAGAAAATAATATTGATACTATCCTCTTAGGTAATATTGGTAATCCTGTTCTTGACTATATCGAATTATTAGAAGAAAAAAAATGGATTGTAATTGAAATGTCTTGCGATCAATTAGAATTCGTTACTTATTCCCCTCATATTGCTGTTATTACTAATTTTTATGAGGATCATTTAGATCATTTAGGTACTTTAGAAAATTATTATAAAGCTAAATTAAATATTACTAAATATCAAAATAATAATGATTATTTAATTTATTATGATGGATCAATTAATTTAAAAGAAAAAATAAATAATACTTTACTTAATTCAAATAAAATAACGGTTGGTTTTACTAAAGAAAGTAATGTCTACTGTTATGATAATAATATTTATATAGATAATAAAAAAGTCTTTAATGCGAATGAAAAAAGAAACTTAATTGGCGAACACAATTTAATTAATATAATGCTTAGTATTACTGTAGCAAACATTATAAAACTAGATAAAATAAAAGTAAAAAAAGCTATTAATAGTTTCTCCCCTTTAGAACATCGTTTGGAATTAGTTGGTACTTATAATGGTATTACTTATTATAATGACGCGATATCGACAATTCCTCTTGCTACAATTGAAGGAATTAAGGCTTTAGGTAACGTTAATACGCTTATCTTTGGAGGATTAGATCGGGGGATTAATTATGACGATTTTATCTATTATTTAGATAATTCTAATATCGATAATTTAATATGTATGCCTACAACTGGTCATAAAATAGCAACTAAATTAAAAAATAAGAAGAAAAATATTTATCTTGTCGATACTTTAGAAGAAGCTGTTAGTAAAGCTAAAGAAGTTACCAAAAAAAATACCATATGCTTAATGTCGCCAGCGGGTGCTAGCTATGAATACTTTAAAAATTTTGAAGAAAAAGGCAATAAATATAAGGAATTAGTAAAAAAATAATTTTTTGTTTGACATTTGTAAATTATATGATATACTTAAAAAGTTACTAAAAAAAGGGGGTAAATATGTATATTTATGATATTGAAATGTTGAATGATACTTATAGTGAAATTTATCTTACTAATAGATGTAGAGAATTATTAAAAATATATACTAAAGAAGAATTATTACAGTTAGGTTCAAATCCTAAAACATTCTCTTGTTTATTTACTAGTTTATGTCTAAATGATGATCAAATTAATTTTGCTTTATTAAAAAAATATTATTTAACAAGAACAAGTCATCAAGACGATAAAATAATTCCTTTAATGGAAAATGGATACTTTAATATTGTTGATAGTGAGATTAGTACTAACCATTCTAAAAGATTAGAATTATTAGATAGTTTCCTTGGAAGAATAAATGATAATTACCAAGAAAATAATAAAGAAGATGTTATCGTTATTCAAGAATTACAACAATATTATCAAAATAAAGATTATTCACAAATATATCTTAGAAAAAAAGGGCTATAACGGATTTATTTCCTTATAGCTCTTTTTATTTAAAAACTTTAATAGGTTTAATCTTCGTAGGATCTTTTTCATACACTTTATATATGGCTAATACTTCGTCATCATAATTAACAAAAACAATTATGTTGGAATTATATCTATTTTCTAAAATTCTACCGTTAGCTATCTTCTTACTAATAAAATCATTAACTTTAACAGTATAATAACTAGCTAAAGCATCTTTAATAGTAATTAATTGATAATTATTATTTTTTATTTCTTCTAAAGTGTAACTATTTTCAATATTAAACATTCCCTGTTTAGTTCTTACTAATTCTTTCATAACACATGGAATATTTAATTTATTACCTATATCTCTTATTAAACTTCTAATATAAGTACCTTTACTAACTAGAACTTTAAATGTAAAAAAATTTTTATTTAATTCTAATAATTCGATAGAAAATATAAAAATAGGTCTTTTAGGTAAAGATACTTTTATATTTTTTCTAGCATAATCATATAATCTTTTGCCATTAACTTTTAAAGCTGAATATAAAGGTACTTCTTGCATACTTTCACCTAAGAAACTATGAAGAATATTATTTAAAGTATCTTTATTAATAGAGTAATTATCTACTTCATTTAAAATATTACCAGTAATATCTAAAGTATCAGTCATAATACCCATTTGTACTGTAGCAATATACTCTTTCGTATCGTTGATAAGAAAATCAACTATCTTTAATCCGTCATTAATAGCAATACCTAGTACCCCTGTAGCAATAGGATCAAGTGTTCCTGTATGCCCTACTTTACTTGTATTAAATTTTTTACTTATAATGTTAACAACATCTCTACTAGTCATATCTTTAGGCTTATTAACTAATAAAATTCCATTCATAAAAACCTCTAATTAATAATATCGTCAAGGTATTTTTCAATACTTTTTTTAATTATCGTTATCGCATTATTTAATTCTTCTTGTAAGTAACTAAATTCTAAATAAAGAGGATATTCTTCTAAAGATTTTAATTTATTATCTATCGTAGTATCAATATCTTTAGTAGCAATTCCTTTTTCTTTTTTTATAACTAAATCTTTTTGAAGACTTTTTATTTCTTCTATTATTTGCATTATTTCTTTATTATTTTGCATTTTTTCAAAAGCTTTTTGATAATTTTGATACTCAGTACTATCTTTTATGGCTAAAATTATTGCGTCCATCTTATCTTGCCATTTATTTATCATATAATTCTCCATCAAGGCTCCATGTTTTAGCAGAAGTTACTTTAACCGTAACTATTTTACCAATAATGTCATCATTTCCTTTAAAGTTAATTAACTTATTAGTATCAGTATAACCATATAATTCATTTTTCTTATCACTGATACCTTCTACTAAAACAGGTACTAAAGTTCCAACTAGCTTTTTATTGTTTTCTAAAAAATATTTATTAACTATTTCATTTAATTGATTTAATCTTCTTTCTTTCTCTTCTAAAGGAGTATTATCTTTAAGTTTAGTAGCCGGTGTATGTTCTCTTTTGGAATAAATAAAAGTAAAAGCATTATCAAATTTACATTTATTAACTAGGTCAATAGTTTCGTTAAAATCTTCTCTATCTTCACCTGGAAATCCTACAATAATATCGGTTGAAATACTTACGCGGGGAATTCGCTCTTTCATTTTATTAAATAAAGTTAAATATTCTTCTTTAGTATATTTTCTACCCATCATCTTTAAAATTTTATTAGAACCTGATTGAACTGGTAAATGGATAGCAGGCATTATATTTTCGTGTCTAGTAATGCAGTCAATCATACCATCAGTAAAATCCCAAGGGTGACTAGTAACAAAGCGAATTCTAGGAATATTAGTTTTACTTACTTCTTCCAACAATTTTTCCATACCATAACCTAAGTTTAAATCTTTACCATAAGCATTGACATTCTGCCCTAAAAGAGTTACTTCCATATAGCCATCTTTTACTAATTGTTCAACTTCTTTAACAATATCTTCTTTTAAACGACTTCTTTGACCACCTCTTGTAAAAGGAACAATGCAATAAGTACAAAATTTATCACAACCATAAATAATATTAACATAAGCTTTATACTTACTATCCCTTTTTACCGGTATTCCTTCAATAATATTTCCTTCTTTACTAAATACTTCTATTTCATTAGTATTATTATTTAATACTTCATTTATTATATAAGGTAATCTATGAATATTATGCGTACCAAAAACAAAATTAACCCATTTATATTTATTTAATATTTCACTTACAACGCCCTCTTCTTGAGCCATACACCCACATAACCCAACTATTAAATTAGGATTTTCTTCTTTTAAATGTTTTAATCTTCCTAACATACCAAAAGCTTTATTATGAGCATTTTCTCTAATAGAACATGTATTTAATAATACTAAATCACTAGTTAAATAATTATCATTATAAGTAAAGCCTAATTCTTCAAGCATAGCTTTTAAGTTTTCTGTATCATGTTCATTCATTTGACAACCATAAGTTTTTATATGATAAGTTTTACCCAATCCAATATTCTTAATATCATTATTATAATATTCTATATCTTTTTTTAATTTTGTTCTTCTACTTGCTTCTATATAATCTGGTAAATTCATAATATCCCTCATTTCATAATAATTATATAACACTTTTTTTATTAATTAAACGAAAAGTAGAACTAACAAAGTTCTACTTTCATATAACTACTTATAATGTTATCTAATTCTTTTGTTTTATTGTTAATTACTTCTTCTTTAATAACATCAAAATTAGCTTTTAAAGTTTTAATTAACTTTTCCATAGTTGGTAATAATCTTTTTTCTTCGAGATTATCTAATATTATTTGTAAATTAGTTAATCTAGTATATTTACCATAATTATTGGTTTTAATATACGTTTCATACAAATTTTTAAATGAAACTACATCAATGTTATTAAATCTTCTATCCTCAAGTATTTTAATTGTCGTATAAATGTAATTATCATTAATAGATTTGTCAAGTATTGTTTCCCCCCTATTATTCTTTATATTAGGAATAAATCTTCTATTCCTTTTTAATTGATTTATAATTTCTAAGACATTTACATAATTATAAAGCACTAAGATATGAGCAAATGTATCTCCTTCATTATTTTGGTGGTTAACATCCCATTTCTTATTTTTCATATGCTTTAAAACTAAGTCATATTGACCTTTTTTTAGTAATCTTACTAGTATGTTATTACCTGTTTCGTCACATATATTAATATCAACTTTATGTTTAGTTAGCAATAAATCAACTAAATCAAAATGTTCTTCTCTGATAAGTTCAAATATCAGCGAAGGTTCCTCCTCACAGGCTTTTATAGCTTGTGACTCATCATAAAACATTTTTAACACCTCTTATTTCACGTGACAGTTACATATTCTATCACATATTAAGAAAAATGTCAAATTATGTATGGCAATTTGATGTATAAAGAGTTTTTAATCAAAAAGAACAAAATTAGTTATTTATAACATTGCTCTTTTAATTATTCAACATTTGTTTTTACAATGTAAGGATTGTCTCTAGTTCCAGTTTGGGTAGTATAAGTTATTTCAACATTGGCTTTAAGGTTTATGACGGGTATTACATATATATTATGAGAAAGTTCCCACTCCCACAAATGACCGTCTTCTACTCCCATCATTTTAGCAATATTCATATTATGAAAATTGGAAGGAGACATAGTCCAAAAATCTAGAGAACTATTTAAGTAAAAAGAGTTGTTACTTTGGTCTTTATTGTATATAGCTCCTGCATAGTGAACTTCGTCGATTGTTATTAAGCCGATTGGATAAGTCAAAGCTTTATTACCTTTTTCATTACTTACTGTAAATAAATCATTTTTAGGATTAGGACAATTAAAGGTTGGTTTTGGATTATCTTCAGTATTTCTTAATCTAGATAAATAGTAAGTCCTTTCTTTATTTATGCCGTTTCCATTTTTTAAATCTAGGCTCCTATCATTACAAAAACCAGCATCGGCTATATAAGTTGCAAAATCCAATAAATTATCTTGATACCATTTTTCTAATAATATTTTTATGTCAGAGTGATGAACGTTCGCATGCGTTTCTTCATAACTTGAAGATCCTATTTCTCCATACATATATCCAACATAAGCATTATCGTCCGTTTGAGAATTAAAAGCACTTTTTCCTATTGTTGCACTACTTCCAGTTGCATTAATATTTTCTCCCTGATAAATTAATCTTATAGAACCATCCTCATTTATTCTTATTATTCGCCAATAATATTCTCCAAAAGATACATAGTTATTATCAACCGCACCACGGAAATAGTAAGTTACTCTGTTATCTTGTGTATTAGTATTTGTATAGTATAATCCTTTTCCATTAGTATCACTACTTATTTGCGAGAAGTCTATATTTTTATCAGATTGTTCTTCATTATCATAAAGTATCTTTTGTGATAATCTTGTTGGGATTATATCAGGTTCTTTTTGTTCTTGTCCTTTTAAATCTTGTACATAAGTTATATCTATTTGTAATTCATTATCTTTTAAATTAGGATCATCTACTATTTCTCCATTATAACTTATAGTTACATTAAATGTTTTACTTTCACCATGGCTTAATCTATCTCCTTCTTTAATTCCACTTATTTCAAAATTTATCGCATCACTTCCTAACTCGGTTGCATTTATCTTATTTATAACTGCATCAATTGTTCCTTTGTTTTCTACTGTTATTTGATAAACTATTTTGTCTCCTGGCTTAGTAAAAGCAACATTGAAAGTAGCTAGAGTTCCTGATGCTTTAGGTTCTTCTTTGACATTTACACCACTAGTCTTTGATACTTCTTTAATACTAGTAAACAATATATTCCAAGTACTGGTAATATTGGCAGTTCCATTTATTTTGATATTACTAAAAAACATAGAATACCCTATAGTCATAATAAGTATTGCTACACACATAGATAGTATTATTATTTTTTTATTCATTCC
>CANQYA010000043.1 GCA_947627965.1 uncultured Bacilli bacterium | reverse complement strand
ACACATTTATTATCGTTTTGTTACTTTAATTTGATGAAATCCCTTATTTTTTTATTATTTTATTTTTTTGATTTATAAGTACAAAATTGAATAAAAAAAAGGAATAAGCTAAATTTTTACTTACCTTTCTTTTATAATATTTTTACTTGAATAATATGTAATTAATAAATACCCTCCATAAATAATTACTAGAACAATTGCTGTTGTAATAATAGATGGTAATAATTCTTCATTACCAAACACTTCTAACACTTGAATTGCAAACATAATTCCAAATATTGAATGTATTAAAGCAAGAGCTAAAGGAAGAATAAAAAATATTGCAATTTGTCTAAATAAAGCTTTATTAATTAACTTTTCATCAGTACCAATTTTTCTTAAAACTTTATATCGTTCTTTATTATCACTACTTTCTGATAATTCTTTTAGTCCTAATATAGCTGAACTACTAATTAAGAAAATAATTCCTAAATATAGTCCTATAAAGGTTACCATTGCTGATAATCCTACTGTCGCTTCTTTAATAGCTAATTTAGTAGATCCCGTTGGTAGTAAATAAGAATTTGTTTTTGAATTTTTAGCTAATTCATTAATATTATTTTCTATTTTTATTATTTCTTCTTTATTTTTGGTTTTATAGTTACCTATCAAATAATTTTGAACTAAATATTCTTCATTTACAATATTATCAGCAACTAATATAATTCCTGTATTAATATGTTGACTAGACATTTCTAAAAATCCATCTTGACATTCATTATATTTAGGTTTTAAAGTATGTCCGAATAAATTAATTACTTCATTATTTTTAAGGGCAATATTTCTAACATTAACCATTGATTTAAAATCAGCAACAATAATATACTCATCTTCATTTAAAGAATATTCATTTATTCCATAGAACTCTGCTACTTTATTATAATCACTAATTTTTATAATAGTTTCCATTGTATCATAAGCCAAAAATGGAAATTGTGTCCTAATGCTATCTAACTTTGAACCTAAAGTATGATTAAAAGTTAAATCAGGTGTTGCATAAGTATTTATTTCGATATAATCTTTAAAATAAGAAGTAATATCAAAATTAAATAAATTAAACATTTCTTTAACTGTATAGTGAGAATTTTTTATTTGATAATCATTGTATCCATAATTCCTGTATCTATCATAATATTTATCCATATTCATATTAACTGTAAACATAGCATCTACTGGAGCAAGTTTTTTAATATTAGCATTCATAGAATTTTTTACTGTAAAACAAGAAGATAATAAGCATATTGTTACAAATAACATTAAACAAATAATTGTCTCACCAAATACTGTTGTATTTATTTTATTACTAAACTCTCTTAGGATAAAACTATTTAATCCTTTATAATAATACTTCTTGATACTTTGGATAATTCTTAAAAGTAATCCTGATAAAGACCAAAAGATAAAAAAAGTTGATAATGCACCCATTATAATAGGTTTCAATGCATCTTTTACTTCTTGTAAAGTAAGAAAGTCATGAGTAACAATATAATAAGCTCTCCCTAATATAATTGAAGATATAATAAAGATAATTATACATAAATAAGGGTTTTTTAATTTTACTTCTTCGCTCTTTTTCGCCCCATTTAATAAATCAATTAATTTGCATTTACTGACGCTTATCGTATTAAAAATCATAACAATTAAATACATAATACTAAAATAAATAATTGTTTTAATGCAAGCTTTATAAGAGAATACAAAAGCAAATTTAGTAAGGTTGGACTCAAACATATTAGCAACAACTAAACTCATAAACTGAGATAAAATAACTCCTAAACCTAATCCTACTAATAAGGAAATAATACCAATAAATAGTGTTTCAAAAAATAAAATTAATGATATTTTTCTTTTACTCATACCAAGAGTTAAATAAACCCCAAATTCTTTATTTCGTTTTTTTATTAGAAATCTAGATGCATAAATAATTAAAAATCCTAATATAAATGAGACAAAGACACTTACCCCAGAAAGGATAGTCATCATAAGACTAATTAAATCTTGGGTTGAAGAAGAAACATCCATCATAATAGTTTGACTATCAAGGGCATTAAATACGTAAAAAATTGCAACACCAAGAATAAGGGTAAAAAAGTAGATGGCATAATCTTTGACACTTTTCTTAATATTAGCATACGATAATTTACAAAGCATCATTTAAGTCCCCACCAAGTAAAGTTACTACATCGATAATCTTATCAAAAAATTCTTTACGAGTATCATTTCCTTTACGAATTTCTTTAAAAATTTTACCATCTTTAATAAAGATTACTCTAGTAGCATAACTAGCTGTAAAAGCATCATGAGTTACCATAAGAATAGTTGCACCTAAATTATTTAAGTAATTAAATTTTTCTAAAAGCATTTTTGAAGATTTGGAATCTAATGCTCCTGTAGGTTCGTCGGCTAATATTAATTTAGGATTAGTAATAATCGCACGAGCTGACGCTACTCGCTGTTTTTGTCCCCCTGACATTTGATAAGGATATTTATTTAAAACATCTTTAATATCTAGTTCTTCACTAACTTTTTTAATTCTATCTTCTATTTCTTTGATACTAGCATTTTGAATAGATAAAGCAAGTGCTATATTCTCATATGCTGTTAAAGTATCAAGTAAATTAAATTCTTGAAAGATAAAACCTAATTCCTCTCTTCTAAATTTATTAAGTTCATTACCTTTTAATTTAGTAATATCTCGATCTGAAACAAAAATATGACCACTTGTTACTTTATCGATAGTTGATATACAATTTAAAAGAGTTGTTTTACCACTACCTGATGCCCCCATTAAACATACAAATTCGCCCTTTTCGACAACAAAAGATAAATTATCAATTGCTTTTGTTAAAGAAGAACGTCCACCATAATATTTTTCTATTTGTTCTACTCTTAAAATATTTTCCATATATTTTTTCTCCTTTCAAAAGCTATCATAATACTTTTAAAATTCTTTGTCGTTCTTTTAATATTACTAAACATTACAATTTAGTAATACTACTTTAAAACGTCATAATATTTATTTTTAGCAAAAATTATTAATACTTTGGTATATTCTTTTTCTTTTGATAAAATATCAATTTTATGTCCTAATTTTTCACACATATTCTTAGCAATATATAATCCCATTCCTGTTGAATAATTACCATTTCGACCATTTTCGCCAGTAAAAGACTTATCAAAAACTTGTTTTAAATCTGATTCTTTAATTCCTATACCATTATCTTCTATTATTAAAGTAGTTCTATCTTTTTCGTCATTAATAGATATTTTTATATAAGAATTTTTTATATTTCTTTTATATTTAATACTATTATTAATTATTTGACCTAAAATAAATTCTAACCACTTCGCATCAGTTAGTACTTTAATATCTATTTTTTCAATAATTAATGATATTTTATTTTCTAATAAATCGTCCATATTTTTAAGACTAACATTTTTGATAACTTTAGATAATTCTATTTCTTTTATTAAATAATCTTTTTCGGCGTTTTCTGATCTTGCATAATATAAAACTTGCTCAACATAATCTTCTATTCTTTTTAATTGTTTTTTGGTCTTTTTATCAAATAATTTTTTATGATTATTATTAATTAATCTTAAAGTAGCAAGAGGTATTTTAACTTCATGGATCCACATTTCGATATAATCTTTAAAGTCTTGTAAATGGTTTTCTAATGTTTTAACTAATTCATTCATCGATTTATTAATTTCATATAAGGCTTGATATAATAATTCTCCTTCGTAAAATTCTGGTTTTGTTAATGTTTCTAAAACTAAATATCCTTTATCTAATGAAGCAATATTATTAAGTAAATCAGTATAAAATTTTCTTTTTCTAAAATAAGGAATTAATGTTATTAATAAAAAATAAATTAAAAGGATAAACGATATAGCAATTATTATAGCTTTATCTATTTTAAAGGCGAAAAAAATAAGTAGTATAATCCCATAACTTATTAAAAATATTAATATTTCATATAAATTATCTTTTAAATATTTACTAAATTTCATAATAAAATATAACCTATTTTCTTTCTTGTATTAATCGCATTTTCGTATCCTATTTCTTTTAATTTACTTCTTAATCTACTAATATTGACGGTTAAAGCATTTTCATTAATATATTCGTCATTATCCCAAAGAGTAGTCATCAGTTCGTCTCTTGAAACAATTTTGTTTTGGTGATTTAACAAATAGGTAAAAATAATTATTTCGTTTTTAGTTAAAGTTAAAGTTTTATTATCTTTTTTAATAATTCCTCTTGCTACATCAAATTTTAAATCTTTATATATCAATAAGTGATTATTACCAAAACCTACTTTAGTTCTTCTTAAAACTGCCCCTATTCTTAAAAGTAAAATATTAGGATTATATGGTTTAGTTATATAATCGTCTGCCCCATAGGAAATAGCTAAAGCTTCTTTTGTTTCTTGATTATCACTTGTTACCATAATAACAGGCGTATCAGATTTTTTCCTTAATTCTTGTAGTAATAATTCTCCACTAATATAAGGAATTTTTATATCTAAAAGAATTAAATTAGGATTTTCTTTTAATATTTCTTCTAAAGCATTATTAAAATTAGTTAAAATAACTGCTAGATAACCATTATTTTGTAATAATTCTTTTAGTTCTTTGGCGATAGCTAGGTCATCTTCAATAATTAAAATCTTTTCCATAAAACTAGTCCCCTTTTTCTTATTATACCACTAGAAAAATTTAATTAATCTTACATTTTTGTAAGGAGAGATAAAAAAAAGCTAACTTTTTTAGTTAACCTTTTTAATATACACGCTGTTTTACCCAAATAGGTAAAGATTTTTGAACGCAATAATCATGCATCCACTTAGCACAGTTTTCATGTTCATTTAAGTAAGCAATGTCATTAGAGAACAAATGTGAATTACTAAAGATACATTTTAATCCATTTTGAATAGAATTTCTTTTTCTCATATATACCATAAAACTTTTTAAATCACTACCACGATAAAATAAATAATAATCTTTCTTCATATTCTGAATAGCTTTTTTATTGTGAATATATTTAGGAATATTTTGGAAAAAAGTAAGAATATTTTTTCCAACATTATTTTTTTGGTAATTAATTGTTTCTTTAACATCGTATTGGGAAACAAAATTATTAATACATTCATTAAAATAATCGTTAGTTTCTTCGTAAGTTAAATCTTTTGCATTCATTTTTAAAGTACGTTCTTGTATTAAACTTACTTCGCTTTTAATATTTTCTTCTTCAATATCCATAGAAGTAGGAATATTAGAATTTGAAGTATTATTTTCTATTTCGTAATAGACATCACCTATAAGTTTATATATCGGTTTATTTTCTTCTTTAACTTCTTCTTGCTTTATAATTTCTTCATCTTTAAAAGCTTTAATATTTCTTTTATTATAATTATTCTCTCTTTTTAAACATTTCTTTAAATTATCCATTTCTTCCAAAGAAAGATTTTCATAATTATTAGATAATCGCTCTATTTCACATATATTATCTTCCCTTTTAAAGAAACGAATATATCCTGAAATTGATTTTCTTAAAGAAGTAACTTCTCCTTGATAAGTATCCGTTATTTCTTGACTAACCTCACGTTTTTTTAATTCCCCTTTTATTTTATTGATGTAATAATTTATTTTTTTACGGATTGCTACCATTTCTTCTACATCTTTAGCATCAAGAATTTGTTTAGTTAAATTAACAACCAACTCTTGAGCATTTACCATAGCTTCATATTTTTTAATATTTTCATTGTCATATTCTAAAACAGGTATAACTTCATTGGCACAATTATCAAAATTATCTTTGTTAGCCATTATTTTTTCACGAGCCATTTTTAATAATTCCAAGTGTTCTTCTTTAATAGTTAAAACACGTTCATTTATTGTATTACTCATTACTAACACCTTCTTCTTCTAAAGCATCATCCATTCCCTTTAAAATTGACAATAATTCGATTAAAGATTTATCGTCTAATTCTTCTAAATTAACATCTTCCATGATATACCCCCTTTATTGGTTCCATATTGTATAATATTTTACTCTAAAAGTCAAGATTTTCTATTTTAAGGCATTATTTTCTTAGTATTTATCATAATTACTTAAATTAATAATATTTTTTAATAAGGTGAATAATGAAAAATACTATTATTTTAATACTTAAAGGTTTAATTATTGGTACTGGTAAAATAATACCTGGCGTTTCAGGAGGATTACTTGCTATTACTTTAAATGTTTATGATAAAGGTATCGACGCAATTAGTAATTTCTTTAAAAATATTAAAAAAAATTTATTGTTTTTATTACCGATTGGAATAGGTATTATCCTTGCTATCTTACTTGTCAGTAAATTAATAGATTACACTCTTAATCATTTTTATTTACCGACCATGTTACTTTTTATTGGGTTAATTTTAGGGGGTATACCTTCTCTAATTAAGGAAGTAAAAAATGATCAAAGTTTTAAAAATATATTAGTTTTATTAATTCCTATTATTATTACTTTATCTTTATCTATTATTACTAACTGTTTTAATAATAATCATTACCAAGAAATTAATTTTATTATTATTTTTCTTTTAGGAATTATTGATGCGGTTACAATGATTATCCCTGGTATTAGTGGTACTGCTATATTAATGATGTTAGGTTATTACGATATAATTATTAATTCTTTTAGTAATTTTACGGATATTAATCTTTTATATTATAATTTAACTATTCTTATTCCTTTTTTAAGTGGATTAGTTACTGGTGTTATTGGGCTTGCTAAAATAATTAATTTCTTTTTAAATAGATATCGTACTAGTAGTTATTTTGCTATAATCGGTTTTACTATTTCTTCTATTTTAATTTTAACTAAAATAATATTACAAAATAATTATTCGATAAAAGAAATATTATTATCTTTTCTTTTATTAATTATTGGTTACTTCGCAAGTAAAAAAATTGATACTATTAACTAGTACCAATGAGACTATTAATATAAATTTAGAAAATATAAGGAAAAAAGCTTAAATTTGCTTGTTATTTGATATTAGAAGCCTCAATTTATTCTTATTTTTATTATCAAAGTAGGATAAAATTATCTACTGTTAATTATTTATTTTCTTACTTAGTTCTAAAGGCATTGTTCTAGGACCTCTAACTGCCATAACACCATACTCTTTTAATAAGGAAAAAGGAACTTGATCTTGTTTAAACTTTTTTAATAGTTTTAAACGCATTATATTATCCATTTTTATATTTTTATCTTGGTAATTGTAAGGAATATTAATTTCTAAAGTTTTTAATTTATACATAATAGCAGAATAAGGACTACCTAAATATAGATATACTATATCCCCTACTTGAATATTATTAGATTGTTTCCAAGTTATTTCTTTATTATTTTCTAAATAAGTAACTACATCAAAATATTTAGGATTACTAGGTATAATCCATTCTTTACTTTGTTCAGTATAACTATGACTTTCTATTATTCTTTCCATTATTTCGTCATCGCTTAAAGTATCGTCTAAAGTAATAGTAAGCCAATTCTTTTTATTCATATGATATGCTTTATAATAACCTTTATTTTTTAATAAGGTAAGAATTTTATTACTATCTATTTTTACATTTAAGATTTCTACTTCGCCAGTATTATTACTAATTTTATTTCTATCAATACTCATAATAAGACCATACCATTTTCTATTATTAGGATTTCTAAAAATAG
>CANQYA010000042.1 GCA_947627965.1 uncultured Bacilli bacterium | reverse complement strand
TAATATAAACTAGGACTTTTACAATAAAAGTTCTTTTTTTCATTGTATCCCTCCTTTCTTTCTCAAGATGGGAGGCAGACACTCATATCAAATCTCCTATTTGAAATTATACTATAATCAGTTTTAATAATTTTTATTATTCCCTAAAAATAATAAATATCATCTTGATTTACTTCTTAAAGTTTCCGTGATACAATTACCTAGATAACAATGTATTTAATTGAGTAAAAATACATAAAATAAAAAAGATATTAAAGAAAGTAAGGTTGCTATGAAGATAATTATATTACTATTAATTAGTTTATTTGTAACGGGGTGTGGTTCTAAAGAAGTTATATATAATGATAACTCTAATAATTTTTTAATTAAGACTTTAGATAAAGTAGAAGTATATAGCGATTTATATTTAAATGATGTTATCGAAGTAAAAAATAGCAATATTAAAATAACTAGTGATAATTATAAATTAAATACTACTAAACTTGGTAATAATGAATATGAAATCTATTATGAATTAAATGGTAAAAAATATCTTTATAAATACAATTTAGATATTGTTGATACGACACCACCTTTAGTCTTTAGTGGTACTAATAAAACAGTTAATATTAATTATGACAAAGATATGTGTAATCTTATTACTTATGGTGATAATTATACGGGTGATGTTAAGTGTGAAATTAATGGTAATTATGACTTAAATAAAGTAGGAACTTATCAATTAATTTATAATCTTAGTGATAGTAGTAATAATGTAAATAAAGTTAATGTAACTTTGAATGTCGTTAAGCCATCAAATAGTCCTTCACCATCTACTCCAAGTGTTAAAACTGATTTCAAAGATATTTATAATAATTATAAAACTGATAAAACCGAAATAGGTATTGATGTATCTAAGTGGCAAGAAAATATTGATTTTCAAAAAGTTAAAGATATGGGAGCATCTTTTGTTATGATAAGAATAGGGGTGGAAGGAAGTCAAAGTGGTAAAATTAGTATCGACGAATACTATAAAAATAATATTACTAATGCTAAAAAAGCTGGTTTAAAAGTAGGAGTATACTTCCATAGCAACGCTACTACTTATCAAGAAGCTATTAAACAAGCTAATTGGGTTATTAAAAAGTTAGATGGTAAAAAAATAGATTTACCTATTGCTTTTGATTGGGAAAGTTGGAGCGATTGGAATTCCTATAAAATTAGTTTTTATGAAATAAACGAAGTGGCTAATGCCTTTTTAAAACAAGTAGAAGAAAAAGGATATAAGGGAATGTTATATGGTAGTAAGTTTTATTTAGAAACGATATGGACTAATAAACAAAAATATCCTGTATGGCTTGCTCATTATACTAACAAAACTGATTACAAAGGTAGCTACCTTATTTGGCAACTTTGTAATAATGGTAAAATAGCAGGTATTAATGGCGATGTCGATATAGATATAATGTATAAATAATACTAGAAAGAAATGGTAATAATGAAAAAAATAATAATACTTTTACTTGTTATAATATGTACTGGTTGTTCTTTTAATAAAGAAATAAAAAATAATGAAGAAATTAAATACGATGATAGTTATATTGAAATAATCCCACCTAATGCGATAGATTTTATCAAAGAAAATGATAACGAAATAATTTTAACGTTAGAAGAAATAGAAAAATATAACGAAGAAATAAAAACTAAGACCGATAGTATTTTTGATTTATATAAAATAAATAAATTAACTAATGAAGAAATAAGTAATTTGATAAATAAATATAAAGTACCTACTTTACCTAAATATAATGATTTAGAAGAAGTGACAACTTCTCAGATAAATGAAATGTTAGATAATAGAAATCTTTTAAATATTGCTGACGAAGTTACTGTTAAGAAAGGTATTATTGTTAAAAGGGCTAATTTAAAAAGTTTTCCTACTGCTATTCATTTTTACGAACAGAAAGGTATTAGTAATTTTGACCAAATTCAAGAAACAGAGTTACATGTAAATACACCTATTTTAATCGTACATCAAAGTAAAGATCGAGAATATAGTTTTGTAATTGCTTATAATTATTGTGGTTGGGTAAATAATAATGATATTGCTTTAGCTAAGGACGAAGATTGGGATTATTTTATTAATAATAATTCTTTTGGAATAATAACATTGGCTCTTTTAGAAATAGATAATACCATTTTAGATATGAGTACTAAGTTACCATATGTAGAAGTAACTAAAGATGGTTATAAATTTATGTTGCCAGTAAAAGGTGAAGATGGTTTTGTAACTAAAAAAGAAATAATTATTTCTAGAGATAAAGCTCATATTGGTTATCTTCCATATAATAAAAGAAATGTATATATTCAAGCTTTTAAATATGAGGGTATTCCTTATAAATGGAGTGGTATGGATAATGGTGTTGATTGTTCTAGTTATGTTGCTAATATCTTTAGGACATTTGGGTTTATGTTTCCTAGAAATACCGCTCATCAAAATAGTTCGGTCGGTGAAATAATCGATTTATCTAATAAAAGTAATTTAGAAAAGTTAAATATAATTAAAGGAAATGAAACATCTCTTTTATATCAAGTGGGGCATGTAATGATATATTTAGGAGAAAAAGAAGGTACTTTTTATGTAATTCATGCATCTGGTAGTACTTTACAAGTAAGTGTAACCGAACTTAATAATTCTAGTTATTTAAATAATATCAATAAATTAGTTTTAATAAGATAGAACCAAAAATTTTTTTTCGCAACAAATAGATAATTGAATAGATTATTTATGGAGAGTGAAGAAAATGGATAATAATAGTGAAAATAAAAGTTACTTTTACAATTTAAGTGATTGTAATATTCCCGAAAAACAATGCTTTTCTAAAGATGGGATGGGTTTAAAGTGTACTAAGTTTAAAGTTCAATTTCCACCACAAAGACAAACACAACAACCAGGATTTGAATATTTGATGTATCCCCGACCTATTTTTGATAATCCTAACTATAAAGCTAGTGGTAAATTAAAAGGTAAAGTTGCAATTATAACAGGAGGGGACTCTGGTTTAGGAAGAAGTATTGCTATTTATTTTGCTAAAGAGGGAGCTAAAGTAGTAATTCCTTATTATAATGAACATGAGGACGCTAATTTTACTAAAAATTATATCGAAAGATTAGGAGGAGAATGTCTATTATTACCTGGGGATATAAAAAATAGACAATTTTGTAAGGAAATAGTAAAGAAAACAATTGCTAAATTTAATAAAATAGATATTTTAGTAAATAATGCGGGAGTACAATTTCAACAAAAAGAATTGACTGATATTAGTGATGAACAATTTGATTATACAATGCGTACTAATATTTATTCGATGTTTTATTTAACTAAAGCATCTCTACCTTATATGAAAGAAAATAGTTCTATTATAAATCTTAGTAGTATAACTACTTTTTATGGAGAGAAAGAACTTATTGATTATGTAACTAGTAAAGGTGCAATAGTAGGGTTTACAAGAGCTCTTGCCAGTAATTTAGTCGACAAAAAAATAAGAGTTAATGCAGTAGCTCCTGGCTTTTTTTGGACACCTTTGCAACCGGCATGTTGGGAACCTTGTAAAATACCCGTTTTAGCTGCTGATTGTCCGATGAAAAGAGCAGGTGAACCTTACGAGATTGCTCCATTATTTGTTTATTTAGCTAGTGAAGATTCTAGTTTTATGACTGGGCAAGTTATTCATATTAACGGAGGACAATATAAAGGATAACTTTAATTATGGTTAAATTAGTGCTATAATGTATCTGAAAATAGGTGAAGTAAATGAGAAAGATTATATTGTTAATAGGATTGTTTTTATGGATAATGCCCGTTTATGCTAATGAAAAAGTTAATGTTACCTTTTCTAAATGTGTCGATGGCGATACCGCTAAATTTATTTTAAACGATGAAGAAATAACAGCAAGATTTTTAGCTATCGATACACCCGAAACCGTCGATCCTAGTAAACCCGTTCAAGCTTTTGGTAAAGAAGCTAGTAATTATACTTGTGATAAATTAACTAATGCTAAAAAAATAGAATTAGAATATGATGACAGTAGCGATAAAATGGATAAATACGATAGACATTTAGTATGGGTTTATTACGACGATAATTTTTTACAAGAAGAATTAATTAAACTAGGTTATGCCAAAGTCGCATATTTATATGGTGATTATTCCTACACTTCTTCTTTACAAAATATGGAAATACAAGCTAAAAATGATAAAGTAGGAATGTGGAGCGATAATTCTAATATAAATACTTTAAAAGAATATACAGTAACTTTTTCTTATGATGGTAAAACTAAAAAAGTTAAAGTTAATGAGGGCGATAAAGTAACGCCTATTACTTCTCCTAGTAAGGATGGTTATAAATTTATAGGGTGGTATATAGATAATCAAGAATATGATTTTTCGACTATTGTTACTAATGATTTAAAATTAGAAGCTAAATTTGAAAAACAGACTATCCCTGTTTATGTCTACGTTATAATGATAAGTATTGTTATTATAATGTTAATAACTAATTATAAAGGTAAAAGGACTAAGTTAAAAAGGAAAATAAAGTCTACTATCAAAAAAGATTTAAAGAAAAAAATAATGAATAATTAAAAGAACGATAAAAAAATAAAATTATTTAGTTCTTTTTTTTTATTTTTTTTAGGAAATAGCTAGGTAAAAGTTTAATAATTTAATTGAGGAGGTGATACGATGTTTAAAAAATACAAAAGTGTATTGCAAGATGGATTAATGGATTGTGGTGTTTGCTCTTTACTTACAATTATAAGAACACATGGTGGTAATGTTCCGAAAGAGTATTTAAGAGAGTTAACTAACACAACTAAGGAAGGTACAAATGCTTTTTATTTGTTAGAAGCTGGTAAGAAGCTAGGATTTGATACTAAAGCTTTAAAGGGCGATATTATGGACTTAGAAGATAATTATTTGCCCTGTATTGCTCATGTTATAATCGATAATAAATATCAACATTTTGTCGTAATCCAAAACATTAATAGAAAGAAAAAAATAATCACGATAAGTGATCCTTACTCTGGTATAAAAAAATATAAATTGGAGGATTACCAAAAAATAACAACCAACCAATATTTAGTTTTTATCCCAAATAAACCTACACCTTATTTGGAAAAAAATAAAATATTGTTCGTTTCTATACTACAATTCTTAAAAAAATATAAAAATATATTCACAACTCTAATAATAATCTCTAGTCTTTATACTATATTAAATATACTGACTTCATTTACTTTTCAATTTATGATTGAAGAAGTATTAAATTATAATTCTAAAAACAATTTATATGTTATAACGGGCTTTCTATTAATTGTTTATTTAATGAAGTCTACGATAGATTTTTGCCGTAATAATTTACTTAACTTTATAAATCATAGTTTAGATAAAAATTTAATTATGGATATTTTTAAACATATTATGTCACTTCCTTATTTGTATTATAAAACAAGGACAACGGGGGAAGTAGTGTCACGCATAAATGATTTAGGTGATATTAAAGATACTATCAGTAATTTATTTGCAACTGTTTTCATTGATTTAATATTGGTAACGTTTGTGTTTATAACGATATGCAAAATCAATCTTTTATTAGGTGAATTAAGTTTAGTACTGATTATTTCTTACATTATTATTATCAAAATCTTTAACAAAAAAATATATCCTTATATGAAAAAGAACCAAGAAGAAGTGTCGATGGTTAATTCATATATGGTTGAATCTATTAATAATATTGATACTATAAAATCTTTAAGTTTAATAGATAAGTCCTCCGATAAATTATATGATAAGTATACTCGTTGTCTGGATACTAGTTATAATTTTCATAAACTTTTTAACTTAGAAAGCTTTTTTAAAGTATTAATTAACGATATTGGTTTGTTATTAATAACTTTTGTAGCTGTTACTTTAGTTTTAAACGGAAAATTATCTTTAGGAGAAATACTTACTTATAATGCTATAATTATTTATTTCTTAGAACCAATTAAAAACATTTTACAAATGGATTTAATTATCAAAAAGGCTAAAATTTCTTTTGATAGAGTAACAGAATTATACGAAATAAAGAAGGAAGAGTTAGAAATTGATGAGAAGTATACAGGTAAACCCCTTTTAGGAAATATTAAAATTACTAATTTAGATTATTCCTATTATGGTCGTAGGAATGTCTTAAGTAATGTTAATTTGGAAATTAAAGCCAAGGACAAAGTTATGATATATGGTAAAAGCGGTAGTGGCAAAAGTACCATTGGTAAAATATTAATGAAATTTTTAAAAATAGAACGTGGCAAAGTGTTTATTGATGACAAAGATATTAATGATTATAACACTTTAGATATAAGAAGAGAAATTTGCTATATTGGGCAAAATGAAAACTTATTTACGGATACTATATATAACAATATTGTTATGAATAGAGATGTCGATTATGATACTTTTTTAGAAGTAGCTAAAATAACTAAAGTTGACGAAATTATTAATTCTCGTAATGCATCTTACGAAATGCTTTTAGAAGAAAATGGATTTAATATAAGTGGTGGTGAAAGACAAAGGCTGATTTTAGCTAGAGCTTTAATAAATAAAAGTAGTATTTACATTTTAGATGAAAGTCTAAATCAAGTAGATATTTTAAAAGAAAAAGAAATATTAAATAATTTATTTAGTAAATATAATGATAAAACTTTTATTTATATTTCACATCGCTTTAATAATATAAGTGCCTTTGATCAAAAAATTGCTATAGGGGAGAATAGTTGTGCTTAATATTAAGGATTTTATGGCAATGGATAATATGAAAAGTCCAAAGCTACTAAGAATGTGGTTAATATTAATTTGTTTTATAATAATTTTATTAATAGGAATAAATAAAGTATTTTATCTTAATCATTATTATATATGTGAAGGGATTATTGATAATGGCTATATTAAGATTTCTGTTCCTACTACTAATATGGGTTATATTATTAATAATAAAAAAATAAGTATTGATGATAAAGAATATAATTATTCGGTTAAAGAAATAGATAAAGAAATCTATAATGTTGATACTATTTTGTATCAAACTATTTCATTAAAGGTAAAATTAGATAAAAGTCTTATCGATAATCGAGTAGTAAATACTAAATTTATTCTTGGGAAAAAGACCATTTTACAATATATTGTTGATTTCATTAAGGGGGGAAAACATGACTGAAATTGATAAATATGAACTAAAAAAAATTCAAGGAGGAGGTCTTTCTATATGGGGAGCTATCAGCATTGTTGCGGGCGTTATTTTCGCCATTGGTGTTATTGATGGCTTTGTAAGACCTTTAAAATGTAATTAATATGGGAGGAAAAAAATGATAGAGATAATTAAACATGATGAATTGATGAACATAAATGGAGGTAGCGTTAACTTTTCGGGAGCTATTTTAGGGTCTCTTGTAAAAGGTTTTAATTCTTTCTTGGATATAGGAAGAAGTTTAGGTACTTCAATAAGAAGACTTTTTAGTGGAAGCTTATGTGCGATAAATTAATTAATAATAAATGTATAAAAGTAATAGCTACTTTGTTAATATTTCCACTTATATCAGTGGTTACCAATGTTTTAACGATTACTATTTTCAATAGTGGTAATTATTTGGGCACTTTTATAAGACACTTATATAACATTGTAGTTTGTTAATCAACTATCTTAAAGTTAAAGAACGTGAATGCTCTTTAACTTTTTTTGTTTATAAGGAATTTTCTCCTTATAAAGAACGATATAAAAAATAAAGGAGTGACATTTAAGCCACTTCAA
>CANQYA010000041.1 GCA_947627965.1 uncultured Bacilli bacterium | reverse complement strand
GGTATAACAAAAGTATCAGGTATATTATTTGATTTAGGTGTCTCATCAGTCCAATTAGATGAAGATGCCCGTGGATTTAGTTACCATAACGATGCTCCGCTTGATATGCGTATGGATCAAAATGCTCCTTTATCAGCATATGAAGTAGTTAATAATTATACATTAAAAGAGTTAAGTGATATTTTTTTTAATTATGGTGAAGAAAAATATTCGCGAAGTATAGCACGAGCGATAGTAAATTATCGTGCCAATAAAAAAATTGAAACGACACTAGAATTAGTAGATATTATTAAAAGTTCTATTCCAATGAAAGCTATGCGTGATAAGCATCCCGCTAGGCGTGTATTTCAAGCGATAAGAATAGAAGTAAATCATGAATTAGATGTCCTAGAAAAGGCTCTAAGAGATGCGATTGATTTACTAGATGTTAATGGACGACTAGTAGTCATTACTTTTCATTCTTTAGAAGATAGAATTGTCAAGAATATTTTTAAAGAAAAAACTAATATCGACGAAAAAGTAAAAGGTTTACCAGAAATACCTAGTGAATATTTAAGTAATTATCGTTTAGTAAACAATAAAGTTATTGTTCCAACTGACGAAGAAATAGAAAAAAATAATCGAGCTAGAAGTGCTAAATTAAGAATTATAGAAAGAATAAGATAGGGTGAAATTATGAAAAAAAAGAATGTGAAGAAGATTATTAAAATAAGTAAATTTGAAAAATTATTATATGCTTTTACCATTGCATTGATAGTAATTTCTCCTTTTGCCATTGTTTTTTCCCAAGCAACTTTGTCAAAAATAAATTTTGAAGTAGAAAAAGCTAAAAAACAAATTTCCACCCAATTAAAGAAAAATGAAAGTTTATCAATGAAAGTAAATGAACTTGCTTCTTTGGACAATATTAAAGAAGTTGCTGTTGAACAAGGATTGAGTTATAATAATGATAACATCAAGTCAATAATAGATAATAACGAAGAATAGACGGTGAAAAGAAATGAGTAAGAAATTAAAATCTAATGACAAAAAAATAAATATTATTTTTATTGTTGTGATTTTAATTTTTTTAATTTTGATTGGTATTAGAGTTAGCCAATTAGCTTTATCTAAAAAAGTAGATGGTATCGACCTACAAGCTTTTGCTAGTAGCAGAACTACTAAGACAGAGATATTAAAAGGTAAAAGAGGTACTATTTATGACCGTAATGGTGATGCCCTTGCTGAAAATGTTTCTTCATATACTTTAATCGCTTATTTAAGTGAAAAAAGAACCACGGATATTAATCACCCACAACACGTAGTAGATAAAGAATATACTGCTCGAATGTTAGCTACTGTTTTAGATATAAGCGAAGAACAAATTTTAAAATATTTATCTAAAGAAAATGTCTATCAAACTGAATTTGGAAGTAAGGGAAGGGGTTTAACGGAATTAACTAAAGATGCCATACTTGCTTTAGGACTTCCAGGTATTGATTTTATCGAAACCCAAAAAAGATATTATCCATATGGTGATTTTGCATCTTATACTTTAGGATATGCTAAAACGACTGTTGTCGAAAATGAAGACGGAAGTAGTGAAGAGACCATTGTAGGCGAAATGGGAATAGAGAAAGCTTATGATGAAGAATTAAGAGGTAAAGATGGTTTTACTTTTTATCAAAAAGACCGTAATGGTTATAAAATAGCAGGTACTAAAGAACAAACTGTTTCTGCAGTTGATGGGTATGATATTTATTTAACAATAGATACTAATATTCAATTATTCCTTGAAAGAGCCTTAGAAAAAGCCGAAGGTTATAATTTTGATTGGTCAACGATAATAGTAGCCGATGCTAAAACGGGTGCTATACTTGCTACAAGTAGTAATCCTTCTTTTGATCCTAATGTTAGAAATATTACTAATTATATGGATTATAATGTTTCATATGCCTATGAACCAGGTTCAACTATGAAAATATTTAGTTATATGGCTACTATGGAAAATGGTAATTACGATGGTACCGCTACTTATAAATCAGGTGTTTATGTAACTAAAGACGGTACGGAGATAGGGGATTGGAACCGTAAAGGTTGGGGCGATATAACTTTTAATTATGGTTTCGTTCTATCTAGTAACGTAGGAGTAATTAATTTAATTAATCGTTATATCAATGGTGATATTTTAAAAGATTATTATAAAAAATTAGGTTTTGGTAGTAAAACAGGAATTGAACTACCTAATGAAGCTAGTGGTAAAGTTGCTTTTAAGTATGAAACAGAAATATTAAATGCTGGTTTTGGTCAAGGAATAGCTACCACACCTATTCAATATATTAAAGCTTTAACTTCTATTTCTAATAATGGTATTTTACTTCAACCTTATTATGTCGATAAAATAGTTAATCCTAATACTGGTGAAATCGTTTATCAAGGTGCCAAACAAGAATTAGGTACAGTAGCAAATGGAAGTACTGTTGCTAATATTAAAGAATTAATGCGTTTAGTAATAGAAGATCCAACCGGTACAGGACATGCTTACTATATGCCTGGCTATAACTTAATTGCTAAGACTGGTACTGCTCAAGTAGCAGAAAATGGACGATATGGAAATGATGTTATCCGTAGTTTTGCTGGAATTTATCCAGGTGATAAGCCAAGTATTATTATCTATTATGCATGCCAAGATTATAATGCATTAAGTTCCGGTGTATCATATATGAGTAGTGTAATTAAAGATTTTGTTACTAATGTTAGTAAATACTTAAATCTTGATAGCAAAGAAGTATCACCTTTACAAGAATTAGCTAAATATACAGTACCATCTTTTATTAATAAGGAAACTAAAACAGTCGAAGAAACATTAAGTAATAATGGTTTAACTTATATAAAAATAGGAGAAGGGGATAAGGTTATTAGACAATATCCTGATATTAATACTAAAGTTACATCTCTTGATAAAATAGTAATTGTTACTAATGACGATGTTATTAAAATGCCTAATTTAAAAGGTTATAGTGCAAGTCTTGCAAGTAGTATTTTAAACTTTTTAAATATTAATTATGAAATAGAAGGTACTGGTTATGTTACCGAGCAAGATATAGAAGAAGGAACGGTTATAACAAAAGAGGATATTGTTCATTTAACTTTAAGCAAAAAATATTAAAAAAAAGGAGAAATAACTCCTTAAGCGATTAAGCCTTATTCTTAAAGGATATTTCAAAGCATTTATCTTTAGTAAGTAAATAAAAAACTGTAATAAAATTAAAAGAGCTATAATGAATATATTCCATTATAGCTCACTTTTATATAGCTCTATATTTATCTTTATCTTTGAATGGATTTTTTTTATCTATATGGTCAAAAAATAATATTCCGTTTAAGTGATCTATCTCGTGTTGGAAAGCAATAGCAAGTTCTTCTCTTGCTCGAATTTTAATTTTATTACCTAGCGTATCATATCCTTCAACTGTAACTCTAGCATACCTCGGTACAATTCCTTCAACTTCACGATTGACACTAAGACAACCTTCGCCATCTTCGACATATATTTTTTCTTGGGAAGTACTTACTATCTTAGGATTAATAACGACATAAGTATCAAAATTACCTTCTTCTATTTCGTGAACAATCGTTAAATATCTTTTAGGAACACCTAATTGAATAGCAGCCATACCCATACCTGGTCTTAAATCATATTTTTCAGCAAGAGCATCAATTTGACTATTAGTTAAATATTCGACCATTAAATCAATTTTTTTTAAATCTTCTTCTTCCATGGGAAAAGTTACATCGTTACTAACTTTTCTTAAAATACTACTTTTTTCATCTAATATATCCTTAGTTTTTAACATAATACCACTTCCAAACACATATATTTTAACATTTTTTTATAATATTAACAATATTCCAAAAAGAAAAAGAGATTTCTCTCTTATCTTGCAAGGCGTGAACCGATTACAATAACTAATAGAATAAATAATACTAATATTATTGCATATGAAGATGAATTATTATTTCCACCATAATATGGATAATAGTATGGATAACCATATCCTCCACCTTGGCAGCATGAACCTCCACCATAATAGTACATTTTTATTCCTCCTTTTTTCTTTTCTAATATAGTTTATTATGAATAACTAATTTTGCTACTAACATCTGTCTATTTATTAAACAAATAATTTACAAAAAAGTGTCAAAGTCTCAAAAAAAATTTAAAAATATTGTTAGGGTAATAAAAAAATGGTAAAATAAAAACAGAATGGGTGATAATATGAGAAATAGCAAAAATGTAATTATTGTTGTTATTTGTATAGCAGTATTATTTATGGGTGTTGGTTACGCCGTTTTATCCAGCAAGTTAACAATAAGTGGTTCTGGTACGATCGCATCAACTTGGGATGTAAAAATAACAGGTGTTACTTGTTCAGGAACAGGTGATGCCTATAATGTTTCTAATCCTACGTATTCCAGCACTTCCGCAACCCTAAATGTCGGTTTAAAAAAACCTACTGATGTAATGACTTGTACGATTACAATAAAGAATAATGGCTCTTTAAATGCTAAATTAAGTTCGGTTAGTAATTCTTCGACAGGAAGTAGCTCTGTTACTGTTGCAATTAATGGTATTACGGCAAATTCTACTGTTTTAAATTCCGGAAAAGAGCTAACTTTTACTGTTAAATTGAGTTATTCCGTTGGTACTTCAGGTATAACTAATTGGTCTAAAACAATTAATATTACTACTACTTGGGTTCAAGCTCCATAATTTATATATTGTATTGTAAACATTGATTATTAAATATTTTTTAAATGATTAAAAATTGTCAATAATTAGTAAGACTAGGTTATAATTACGCAATTAACCGAAAAGTAAAAATTATGGTGGTTGTCCTTTTGAGGTGACGAATATTGTCACTTCTTTTTAACTTTTTTAAGGAATAATTAAAAAAAAGAGTATAATATTATTATTGACGTTTAACTAGGAGTGATAAGATGGATTTTCTTAAAGGCAATTTAAAAAAAATATTATTTAAAGGTGAGAATGGTTATTTAGTAGGTCTATTTAAAATAAAAGAGGCTAGTTCAAATAATAATGAATTAATTAATCAAATAATTACTTTTACAGGTTACTTTCATGAATTAAACGAAATGGATACTTATATTTTCTATGGTAATTTTATTGTCCATAAAAAATATGGCGAACAATATCAAGTTGAGAAATACGAACGTTGTAAAAAAGAAGATTATGATTCAATTGTTGAATTTTTATCAAGTGGATTATTTAAAGGAATAGGTGAAAAGAAAGCTAAAAAAATAGTCGATGTTTTAGGTAATGATACTTTAAAAATAATAATTGAAAATCCTGATAACCTCTTACTTATTCCAACTATTAATCAAAGACAAATTGATACTTTACATACAACTCTTTTAGAATATGAAAATAGTTATGAGACTATTCTTTTATTAACTAATTTAGGTTTTACTACTAAAGAGAGTATGACTATTTATAATAAATATAAACTTAAAACCCAAGAAATAATTAATAATAACATTTACCAAATAACATATGATATTCCTGATTTAAGTTTTAAAAAAATAGATAATATTGCTCTTAGTCAAAATTATTTAAAAGATGACGCAAGAAGAATAGAAGCAATTATTATTTATGTAATGACAGAACTATGCAACTTAATCGGACATAGTTACTTATTAGTTGAAGAAATATACTTTAATGTTATTAAAGTTTTAGATACAAATATTAAACAAGATATATTTATCGAAAGATTAAATTCCTTGATTTTAGATGGTAAAATTGTTAAAGAAGAAGAAAAATATTATCTTTACAGTTTATATGAAGCGGAAGAATACACGGCTAAAAGAATAAAATATTTAATAAGACAAGATGATAATATTATAAAAAACATCGATAAAGAAATAGAAAATTTAGAGTTAACTACTAATATTGATTATAATAAAGAACAAAAACTTGCTATTGAATTATCACAATTGAAAAATATTTTAGTAATTACAGGTGGTCCTGGAACAGGGAAGACGACGATTATAAAAGCTATTGTTAATTTATACCAATCTATTCATAAGTGTTCTAATAAAGAATTAATGGAAGAAGTAATCAATCTTGCTCCCACAGGTCGTGCTAGTAAAAGAATAAGTGAATCAACTTTATTACCTGCTTATACTATCCATCGCTTTTTGAAATGGAACAAAGATTTGAATAAGTTTGCTGTTAATGAATATAATAAAAGTGATGCTAAATTAGTAATTATTGACGAAGCTAGTATGGTCGATATTTCTCTTTTTTATAATTTATTAAAAGGATTAAGAACTGATACTAAAATAATATTAGTAGGAGATTACTTTCAATTACCTTCCGTTGGACCAGGGCAATTATTAAAAGATGTTATCGAAAGTGAAGCAGTACCTTTTGTCGAATTAAATTACTTGTATCGTCAAAGTGAAGGGTCGTCTATTATTTCCTTAGCACACGACGTCAATAATGGAATTGTCAATGAAGAAATATTTAATAAAAAAGACGATTTATTCTTTATTAATGCTAAAAGTAGTGACGTCTTAAACAATATAAAAGAAATATGTAATAAACATATTAAAGACTCGTATAAAGATTTTCAAGTTTTAGTACCAATGTATAAAACTGTTAATGGGATCGATAATTTAAACAAAGTTATTCAAGAAATATTTAATCCGCCAAGTAATAGTAAAAATGAATATAAATATGGCGATGTTATATACCGTGAAAAAGATAAAGTTCTCCAACTTACTAATATGCCTGACGAAAATATTTTTAATGGTGATATTGGTATTAAAAAAGAGATAAAGCGTAATGAAATCATTATTGACTTTGATGGTAATTTAGTACGATTTACACCAAGTAATTTTAATAATTTTAAACATGGATACGCGATTAGTATTCATAAGTCACAGGGTAGTGAGTTTAAAACCGTAGTTATTCCTGTTGTTAATGACTATGGTAAAATGTTATATCGTAAACTTTATTATACGGCTGTTACTAGAAGTAAAAAGAAATTATATATGGTAGGGGATATTAATGCTTTAAAGTATGCTAGTAAGAATAATGCATCTGATACAAGAAGAAGTAGCCTTAAAGAACGCTTAATTAAAAATAACAATGTTAAAGTATAAAATTAATTATTGCTTAACATAATAATAATGGTATTTTATGAATACTATCATATTTTTGATTAAGAGGTGATATAGTTATGAAAAAAACATGGATGTATTTAATAGCAGGTGCTATGGGAATAGGTGCTATCGCACTATACAAAAAGTATAATCCAAATATGATGAACGATATTAAGAAGTCAGTAAATAAGATGAGTAAGGATGCTATTAATTCAATTGAAAATATGATGTAGTTAGATTTTCTAACTAATGGCAAGAGTTTTGCTCTTGCTTTTTCTATTAAGTGTAAAAAAACAAATATTTTTTGTAAACTTTTATAAAAATTTTATCATTGTCGTTAAATAAAGTTATAATTATGTTATATTTAATATATAAGGTTTGGAGGCTTCTTTTATGTTTGGTAAGAAAAAAGATGATAAAAAAATTGATTATATTAGACTTAATGAAGTAATTAAATTATCGAGAGATATCCTTAAAATTGTTTTAATTTTAGGAATTGTTTCTTTAGTAGTTTTAGGTTCTTATATATTAAGAGTATGGAAAATATTTAGTATAATTGGTACTATTTTAAAAATAATTTCACCCTTTTTTATCGGTCTTATTATTGCTTGGTTATTTGATCCTATTGTATCATTCTTTCAAAAGAAAGGACTTAGTCGTCTCCTTTCGACAACTTTAATATTTACTATCTTTATTGCGGTTATTATTTTTGGTGGTAGCCTAATTATGCCATCTTTAGTAGATCAAATTAATGATATTAAGTTAATAAAAAGATTAAAAAAATTTGATGAA
>CANQYA010000040.1 GCA_947627965.1 uncultured Bacilli bacterium | reverse complement strand
TGTAACATTTTCTTGTATTACTTTAGCAGGTACTCCTGCAACAATTGTGTTTGCTGGAACATCTTTTGTTACTACTGCCCCTGCTGCTACAATTGCTCCATCTCCTATTGTTACACCTTTCATAATTATTGCTCTATTGCCTATCCAAACATTATTGCCAATTACAACTTCTTTAATCTTATCATGTGGCTTTCCTACTATATCATGTGCATCTGTATCTCTTATTATAACATCCCTTGCTATTGCTACACTATTTCCAATTTTAATACTTTTAGCACATACTATTTGTGTACCACAAGTACAATAACCACTACCTATTTCCAATTTTGCATTTTCAAACAATCTTATATCACTTCCAGCATAAACAGTAAATGTTCCATGTAATTTTAATTCTGAATTTTTGTTCATACTAAATCTAGTTTCCTGTTTTGATTTAGGATTTTCTTTATAACCTAATCTTAAAAATTTTGATATTTTATACGAATAATATGATACACGTAAGCAATGGTCAAAACGATTTAATCCATGATGTACAATTTCTTTTGTCTTTTCAAATTCTCTATTCTCAATTATATCATTAACTATATTTATGTACTCTTTATCTGTAAATTTATTGCTCATTTTTTTACACCTCTAATGTACGATAATACTATAACACATAATAAATATAATTTCAACTATTTTGCAAAAAGGAGACCCAAAGTCTCCTAATCTATAATAAACGCTAACGTTAGCGTCCTACTATATATTATGGACAATATTTAAAAATTGTTACATTTTTTATCGTTTTAATATCATTATATGCAATTAAATTTATAATTATGGTGGCATTGTCTTTATTTGAAAAGAATTATTTTTAAAAGAAATTTTAATACTTCCATCAAGATCTGTCCTATATATTTTAGAGTTAGCTAAATTATTTAAAACGGATAAAGATGGATGATTATAACGGTTATTTCTTCCTACTGATATTAAAGCATATTTAGGCTTTATTTTAGCAATAAAGGAAGAACTTGTACTTGTATTTGAACCATGATGCCCTACTTTTAAAAAGTCTATTGTACCAATATTATACTTATTTATAATATCAATTTCCCTATCCTTACCAGCATCACCCATAAAAAGAAAAGAATAATTATGAAAGTTTACGTAAACAACGTTAGAATTATCATTTTCATTACTATAAATACCAGTATCTAAAAACTTAAATTGATAATTATTGATATTAAAAGAAGATATGTTTTTATAATACTTTATTTCTTTAGTAATCAAGTTATTAATAAGTTCTTTCTCTAATTCATTATCTAAATCATTATTTAAAATAACTTTTTCTATTTGAAAATTATTAACTAAATTAATACTTTCCCCCATATGGTCGTAATCTCCATGAGTAATAATTAAATAATCAAGTTTTCTTATTCCTAAAGATTTTAATAAAGGAATAGTACTGTTAATAGCAATACTACTTTTATTCTTTCTTATTTGCCAAGTTTCATTACTAAAAGTAATACTTCCTCCTGTATCAATTAAAATATTTTTATCTTTAGAATGAATTAATATACTATCTCCCTGTAATACATCTAAAACTAAAACATATTCACTTTTAAATAAATAATTGTATTGATAATGAAATATTAACATAATTACTAATAACATAATTAATGTTTTTTTCTTTAAATAAAGCCATAAAAAGATAAATATATAGTATAAAATACATATTAATATAGAAGGCTTTTTAAATATTAAAACACTAGGAATTCTACTTAATAATAACGTTATTTTTTCTAAAAAAACAATTAATAAAAATAAAATATTATCTAAAACTGGTATAAAAAAAGTAAGTATACTTAAAGGAAACAGTAATAAACTTATAAAAGGTACATAAAAAAGATTATAAATGACACTTAATAAATTTATTTGATAAAAATAATATAGACAAATAGGTATTGATCCTAAAAAAGCTAAAAAAGATACTTTAAATATTTTAACTAATTTCCTTTTTTTATTTATTTCTTTACCCCACATCAATAAAATACCACTTATAATACAAGAGAAAATAAAACCTACCTTATATATTGTATAAGGATTTATAAAAACTATTAAAGCAATAGTTAACAGTAAAAGATTAATATTTTTTATGTTTAGTTTAAATTTTTTATTTATTAATAATAAAATATATAGTACACTAGCTCTTAAAACAGAAGGAGTGTAATTAGTAATAAACATAAAAAATAAGATAAAAGTAATTATAATTAACTCTTTTTTATTATTTTTATTTAATATTATTAATAATAAACTACTTATTAACGATATATGCATACCTGATATAGCAAATAGATGACTTATACCTAATAATTGATATTTAGACATAATATCACTATCTATATAATTACTATTTCCTAATATAAAAGTATATAAATAAGGATAACTCTTCTTTATCGAAAAAATATGTTTTATTATAAAGTTTTTAATTGCATAAAAAACGTTCTTATTATTACTTAGTTTTTCATAATTACTAATTTTTAATACATAAAAGATATTATTAGTTCTTAAATATTCTTTATAATTAAAAGTATTAGGATTAGTATTATTATTAGGTACTTCTAAATTACCTATTACTTTAATATTAGTACCTAATTCAAACTCTTTAATAAATTTATTCTTTTCTTCTAAGCTAGAAAAATAATAATTACCAATTAATTTTTCTTTTCCCTTTAAAGTAAGTTTTAAATAATTTCCATCAATATATATATCTATTATTTTTAATTGAAAAGAACTATCTTTAAGGTCATATTTACTTGTTTTATTATTAAAATTTATATATAGATAAGTATATAATAAAGCAATAATAAAGATAATTATTATTAAATAGTTAGACAGTGATGTAATCTTTGATTTTAGCAAAAATAGCTTCCCCTATACCTGATACTTTTTTAATATCTTCAATAGTAGTAAATAACCCATTTTGCGTACGGTATTCTATAATTTTATTAGCTTTAGCTTCTCCTATTCCTGATAGATGCATCAATTCTTCTTTACTAGCTTTATTTATAGAAATTTTACCACTTATATTATTAGGTTTATCACTAGTATTACTTTGATTATTACTTTCTTTAACACTACTTTCTAAGCAACTATCGTTTGCTACTTCACCATTATTATTAATACATTTTTCTTCATTAACCTTAGCAATATCATTAACTTTATTAAAGTTTTTAACTTCTTCTTGACTATAAATAACAATAACCATTTCGTCTTGAACTAATTTACCTAAATTATTAACACTAGTATCAGCTTCTTCTAATAATCCTCCTGCCTTATCAATAACGTCAATTACCCTACTACCTTCTAAAACTTCATAGACACCTGGATTTTTAACATAACCTTTTATTTCTACTTTAAAAGATTGACTACTAGCAATAAAATCATTATTACTAGAAACTTCATTAACAGTTAAAGATTTATCTGTTTTCAAATTATTTATTTTATTATTAAAATAACCAAATATAATAATATTTAATATTAAACCAAGTACAAAGAAAGAAAAACCTATAATAATTATTTTATTTTTAATTATTTCTTCTTTTAAATTATAAATAAATTCCATAAAAAAATAACCTCCTAATAAGATTATTCTTTTTTTTATTAATATTTCCTTAATTTATTTCATATTATTTTCAATTGCAATTCGCTGAACAATAGTAAGTGCTACTATCAAGCATATAGTAAAGCTACCACCATAACTGATAAATGGTAAAGGTACACCCGTCATAGGGATCATTCCTAAAACCCCCATCGTATTAATAATAATATGTAAAAATAAGTAAAAAGCAATACCATAACAAATGATAGAATTACGACTATTACGACTACAACGTCCTATAACAATTATTCTTACTAAAACTAATAAATATAAAATTAAAACTAAATAGATAGCTACTAATCCTAATTCTTCGACAATGATAGGAAGAATAAAATCCGTATGTGAATCCGGCAAATATAAATATTTTTGGGTACTGTTACCTAATCCTTTACCAAATAATCCTCCATTATTAATAGCAATATAACCATTACATACTTGGTTACCTTGACTATAAAAATTTTCTTCGCTACAAGGATTAGTAAAATTAAAACGTTTAATTTGGTGTTCAAATAGAACTGTTTTCCCCAATAGACCAATTACTAATAATCCTACTACCCCTACTAACAAAACAATCCCTATCGTTTTTAATTTTATTCTTAAATCAATTGGAACTAATAAAAAGATAAATCCTGTAATACCTAAAAAGATAATAGCTGTTCCCATATCTGGTTGAAGTAAGATAAGTCCTACTATAATAGCACATAGTAACAAAGGAAATAAACTTACTTTGTAATTATTTAAGTGTTCTTTATTAATATCATAAAAACTAGCCATCCAAACAATCATAATTATTTTAACAAATTCACTAGGTTGAAAAGTAAATAAACCTATTTTAATCCAAGAAGAAGCCCCATTAGCAATTTTACCATATAATAAAACTCCCCCTAAAATAATCGTAATGATAAGTAATCCTGGCCAGGAAATAAAGCCATAAAATTTAGTAGAAAAACGGATAGCAAAAAAAGCAAAGAGAAATCCTACTAGTAAAAAAATAGCTTGTCTAATAACAAAACGATAAGGACTAGACGAATAACGCATAAAAGCAGCGACATTTGATGAAGAAAAAACCATAACTAATCCAAAAGCGAATAAAATAAGAGAACACAAAAGTAACCATTTATCAACATGACGTAATATCTTCATCTAATCACTTCCTATCCTAAACAAAATTATAGCACACATATAAAGAAAAAAGATAAAATAAATAGTTTTATTTTATCAAATAATCTTATTAAACAATTTTATTGACAGTTAATTAGTTTTAATTTTCTTATAAGATGCTACTCCTAATCCAACTACTAATAACATTCCACCAACTATGACAAACATATTAACGTCACCAGTACTTGGGTTCTTTTCTTCTGGTGTTTCAGTATATCCTGTTACACCTTCTACTACATTAACATAAAATTCAATTAATAAATCATTCCTGTTTTTGAAGTATACACCATTCAAATCTAAGCATAAATCTTTATTTAGCCAATTAATAAACTTTTCAAAATCATAATTATATAATTTACAATATTCACTAATAAGTGCTTTAAGTGTTAAAGAATGAGCTTCCTCGTATCCTTCTGGTTCATCTTCAGGTAAAGTATAAGCAACTACACCCTCAAAGTAATGGAAAGTTATAGTATAAGTTTTTTGATTAACTTTAGAAGTTAACTTAACAGTAAAAACATTTTCTTTAGCAGTATCAAATTCATAAGTATAATCTTCACTATCTTTTAATAAATCTTCAAGATTTTTCTTAGTATTATCAACTAACTTTTTCCATTGTTCTTTACCTTTTTGTAATTCTTCTTCGGTATAATCTCTATCTTTGTTACCTACTATATTTACTTTTCTTACTGTTACTGTAGGTCTTAAATATCCTTTTTCAGTTTTAGCTTTACCTGTAGCTGTTCCTATATTTCCATCGTCACTAGCTGTCTTTTTTTGTACTACCCAATAAGAATCTTGTTTTTCTTCATAAGTAGCTTCAGTTGAAGTCCAATAGAAAGCATCGTCTTTGTCAACTACTGCCCAAGCTGGATCTTTAAAATTAAATTCTTTATCAAGTGATGGATTAACAAATAAATCTGTCATTGTAGGTAAACTAACTTTTGTTACATTAGTCCAAGTGCTTTGTAAAGTCTCAAGTTGTGAAACTGCTTCTTCATAATTATATGTTGTTTCTTCATTAACATAATCTTTATGAACAGCTATAACAGTAGCTTTTGTTGTACTACTATCTTCTACTACATAAAATTTACTAGTCACTCCTTCTGCTAGTTGTATTTCTATTTCGTCACCTCTTTTATAACCAGTATAACTTAGTGCTCCTACATTAATAGGAGCTACTAATGTCATTAACATTATTATTAATAACATAAGACTAAAATATTTTTTCTTTTTCATTTTCTTTACTCCTTTTCTATCTTACATAATTATTATGCACCAATTACTATAATTTAAGCAAGAAAAAAAAGAAACCTTTAAGGTTTCTTTACATAAATTAACATTTAGTTATTACTAACACTATTTACTTGGCTCATTACTTCACTAGCAAAGTCATCTTTTCTTTTCTCTATTCCTTCTCCTACTTCATAACGAACCATAGCAATAATTTCGCCACCATTATTTTTGATATAATCACCAACCGTAATATCAGGATCTTTAATATAAGGTTGTTCTACTAAACAAACATCTTTAAAGTATTTGCTTATTCTACCATCGACCATTTTTAAAGCAATATTATCTGGTTTTCCTTCGTTAATAGCTTGTTCTTTAATTATATTTTTTTCATGCTCAATAACGTCAGCTGGTACTTCACTACTATTAATATATCCTGGGTTCATAGCAGCAATATGCATACATACATCTTTAGCTACTTCGTCGTTAGTACCTTTTAAAATAGTAAGAACACTAATTCTTCCGCCCATATGTGAGTAACTACCAAATATTTCGTCCTTCTTTTTTTCTAATAATTCAAATCTTCTAAAGCTAATTTTTTCTCCTATTTTAGCAACTAAATTAATTAAGTATTCATTAATAGTACCATTATTAGTAGAAACATTCATAGCTTCTTCCATAGTCTTAACATTAGCATCGATAATAGCATTACCAACTGTTTCAACAAATTTTTTGAATTCATCATTTTTAGCAACAAAGTCAGTTTCACTATTTACTTCTAAAATAACAGCTTTATTTCCTTTAATAATAATTTCACTTAGTCCTTCAGCAGCAATACGAGATTCTTTTTTGGCAGCTTTAGAAATTCCTTTTTCACGTAACCAGTCAATAGCTTTATCCATGTCACCTTTTGCTTCTTCTAAAGCTTTTTTACAATCAAGCATTCCTGCTCCGGTTCTTTCTCTTAAAGATTTAATATCACTTGCACTAAACATAATATCCTCCAAATAATATTTTTATTTTAAAACTTCGATTAATTCATCTTTTTTCATTTTTGAATATCCCTTAATACCTTTTATTTTAGCCATTTCTTTTAATTCAGCTAAATTTAAAGATGCTAAGTCTTTTGTATCTTTAACAATTTCTTCGATAACTTCGTCTAATTGAACTGGTTTTTCTTCTTCTTCGTTTTCGTTATCAGTTTCTTCGGAAGTTTCAACTACTTTTTCTTCTTTTTTATTATCTTTTGTTTCGCTCTTATCAGCTTTAGGTTTTTCTTCTTTTGGTTTTTCTTCTTCCGTAATATAGTCGATAATTTCATTACCATTTACTTCAGCAATAGCATTAGTTAAAGCACCTAACATTACTTTAACACTTCTTACAGCGTCATCATTACCAGGTATTACATAATCAACCATATCAGGATCGCAGTTAGTGTCAACTACACCAAAGACAGGAATATTTAAAATACGAGCTTCTTTAATAGCGTTTTCTTCTTTTCTTGGATCAACTATTACCAAAGCATCTGGTAATTTTTTCATTTCTCTTATTCCACGTAAGTTTCTATTTAATTTATCGTATTCTTTTCTAATTTTAATTACTTCTTTTTTAGGTAATAGATTAAATGTTCCATCTTGTTCCATTTTTTCTATTTCTTCTAGTCTTTTTACTCTTGATCTAATTGTTTTAAAGTTAGTTAGTGTTCCTCCTAACCATCTTTCGTTAACAAAGTACATATTAGTTCTGTTAGCACATTCTTCAGCTGCTTCTTGAGCTTGTTTTTTAGTACCAACAAATAATACTTTACCTTCTTTTTCGGCAATTTCTTTCATTGCTTCGTATGCTTCTTCGATTTTCTTTACTGTTTTTTGTAAATCGATAATATAGATGTCGTCACGTGATGTAAAGATATATTCCCCCATCTTTGGATTCCAAAGATGGG
>CANQYA010000039.1 GCA_947627965.1 uncultured Bacilli bacterium | reverse complement strand
ATAAGTTATAATGGGGAAATAGTAGACGATCCTAATTTAAAAGATAATGAGTTACAAATAGATATAACCTATATTCAAGATTTAAAAGAAACACCAGAAAAAGTACCTGATATAATCCCAACAAGATTATCCCAAAAGATACTTTATGATAATAAAGAACAACCTGATACAGGTATCAATTTCTCACAAATAAGTAGTGATAGTAATGGAAAAGGATTATATTATACCAATAAGAATACACAAGATAATAGAGTAACTTACTATTTTAGAGGAGATGTTAAGAATAACTATGTATTTTTTGGAGGTTTCTACTGGAGAATAATAAGAATAAATGAAGATGGTTCAATAAGATTAATATATCAGGGGAAAAAACCTACTGATACTGGAAGTAATGCAACTATTGGAAGTAGTGCTTTTAATACTATGCCTGGCGATAATGCCTTTGTTGGTTATATGCATGGTAAACCAACAATTTACACAGACGGACATAGTAATTATAGTGGTTGGGCATGGGCAAGTACCACAGGAACAAATACAGTAAAAATGGGAACAGAATATACATTTGATAAAAATACAGGAATATATACTTTAACAGGTGATGTAGTAGATGCTCATTATGACGAAGATCATCATAATTACTATACATGTTGGAGCCAAGAAACAACATGTACTCATATGATAAAGATAACTGAAACTAAAAAAGACGGTGATAACTATCAAATATTGGCTGGTGAAACGCATGCAGGATACTGGTCAACCTCTTATGAAGAAGCCCATAAAAACGAAGTGGACTCTGATATAAAAAAATATTTAGAAGATTGGTATAAAAATAATTTAATAAATTTCGATAGTTATATAGCAGATACTGGTTTCTGTAATGATCGAAGTTTAGCGGAAGGCGGTGGATATGGAATGGATTATACAAATTATGCCACTTATAACAGATTATTCACTAATAAAGAACCTCAATTTGTATGTCTACAAAAAAATGATTTATTTACGGTAAGTAATAATAAAGGAAATAAAAAGTCCACACAAAAAATTGGCTTAATAACAGGTGACGAAGTAGCTTATGCTGGTGGTGTATTTAATGTGGTAAATCAAAATTATTATTTAAATACAGGGGTTAGTTATTTGTCTATGAGCCCAGGTAATACTAATAAGTCTTTTTCAAAAACATCTGTTATTTCTGTATTGTATAATGGACAATTTAATTCAAGTAGTAGTGTATCAACTATTAATTATATAAGACCAGTCATAAATCTAATTCCAACTATCGAAATAACGGATATTAACCAAGACGGTACTATAAATAATCCTTATGTTATAAAGACAAATTAAAAAAAAATAAAATTTTTCTAAAATTAAAAATTATAAGTAATAAAAGGAACAATTTTATAAATTGCTTTAAGCAATTCTTAATTTTGCTTCTTTTTTTATCTTAAAAATGCCTCCAAGTTAGAAAATTGCCGATTTTTCTTTTGAAAATAAACGTGTTATATTTGGTTTATTAAGGAGGTGAAATAGTGAAACTAACAGAATTTAATCTTGATCCAGATAAATTAAGCGAGTTAGAAAAGTTTTTATTTGTACTTGTCGAAGAAGATGTCGATTTATGCCGAAAGGTAAGTAATGGTAATCCAATATTGGACGAGTATATTGATGATGCAATAAAAGTAAGTCAAGACGAAGAATTTTTAAAAGAGTATAACAAAGAATTAGCTGAGCAAGAAAAAAATGATGCTATATACTCAGAAGGTAAAGAAAAAGGAATATATATTCAACAAAGAAGAACAGCAATAGAAATGTTAAAAAGAAAAATAAATAAAAAAATTGTTCATGAATGTACAAATTTACCTATGGAAGAAATAGAAATGATTATCAAGATTATTAATGATAAAGATTTACTTGCTAAATTTGGCTTATTATAAAAATATAAAGAGACATCTTATTTTGATGTCTCTTTATATTTGTCTTTTTTTATGTAAAAGTAAAAATTTGAACCTTGATTTTTCTTGGAAATTACTCCATATTCGTAATTATGTAATACAAATATATTTTTTACAATAGATAATCCTATACCAGTACCAATAACATTTCTTTTATGTTTTTTATCTCCCTTATAATATTTATCCCATATATGATTTATTTCTTCTTTACTTATACCTTTACCAGTATCAATTATTTCTACTTTAATATTTTTCTTATTATCTGTAACTTTAATAGTTACTGTATTATCATTACCTGTATAATTAATTGCATTATTAATTAAATTATATATAACTTGTTCCATTTTCTTTTTATCAGCATATATTAAAACTTTATTATTATTAGTTTCAAAATTAAAAATATAGTTTTCAGTAATAGTATATATCTTATATCTATTTAAAATATTATTAATTAATTCTATTAAATCAAATTCTTCTTTATTTAGTTTAGTAATATTGGATTGCATACTAGATAAATCTAAAATATCATTTACTAATAAATTTAATCTATCTACTTCTTCGATAATTATATTTAGATGTTCTTCTCTTTTATCTTTATTTTTATAACTTATATCTCTTATCATTTCACTATAAGCTTTAATCATGGTAAGAGGTGTTTTTAAGTCATGTGATACATTAGCCATTAATTCACGACGTAGTTCGTCAGTTTTAGATAATTGTTCTTTAGCATAATTTAAAGTATTAGCTAACTCGTCAATCTCATCGATATCACTATTATTATCAAAAGTAACAGTATAGTCTCCATTAGCTAATTTTTTAGCCGAATTATTTAAAGAAGTAATTGGTTTAGATAATTTTTTAGATATGTAAGCCCCTATAATAAATGCTAAAAATAATACGATAATAGTAACAATTATTAATTGATTTTTAAGTATTACAATAGTAGAGTCAATCGGATCGATCGAAGTATTTAAAAAGGCAAAATGATTACTATCAAGTTTTAGACCATATACTAAAGTTTCACTATTAAATATATTATTAACGATTTTATAAGTAATACTATTTTTACCACTATTTATAAAATTTAATTTATAAATATTTATATTAGTATTATCTCTTTCAATTAAACAACTTCTATTCATATTATTAGTTGAATATATTATTTCGTCATAATCCGTAAATTCAATACAAAGTCCACGTTTATATGATATTTCGTCTAATATTTCCTCAAAGTTATCTTTATTGTAATTAGTTTTAACAATTTTAGCCATTATATTTATTTCATTAGTTTTATACCATTCATAATAAGTATCGATAAATATTACTTGAAAGAACCAAAGAAAAGCGATAATAATAATAGAAAAGAGAGCTAAGAAAATCCATATTTTTACAGTTAGAGACTTATTTTTTAATTTCAAATTTATATCCTATCCCACGAACTGTTTTAATTAAATCGCGATATTTTCCTAAATTATTTCTTAGCATTTTTATATGAGTATCGATAGTTCTGTCATCTCCAAAGTAATCATATCCCCATATTTTATTTAAAATGGCTTCTCTTGAAATGGCTACATTTTGATTCTGAATAAAGTAGGTAAGTATTTCAAATTCTTTAGGTGTAACATTTATTTCTTTATTATCAATTGTTATCGTATGACCAATAAAATCAACTACTAGTGTTTCATAATTAAATTTATTTTCAATATGTTTACCTCTCCTAATAACTGCTTTAATTCTTGCAATTAATTCTTTAGGGGAGAAAGGTTTAGTTAAATAATCGTCAACCCCTAATTCAAATCCTAAAAGCTTATCGTATTCGTCATTTCTTGCTGAAAGAATAATCGTGGGAATATTATGTTCTTTTTTTAATTCTTGAAAGAAAGAATATCCATCCATTTTAGGCATCATAATATCTAGAACAATTATGTCAATATTAACTTCTTCAATTACTTTTAAAGCTTCAATACCATTTTCCGCTTCATAAACTTTATAATTTTCGTTAAGAGCATATTCTTTAATAACTTCTCTTATTAATTTTTCGTCATCGACAATAAGTAAATTCATTTTCCATCACCATTTATAATTATACATATAATTATGAACTTTGTGTGAAAAAAAGAGGGTTAATGATATTCCTCTTCTAATTTTTTAACTTTAATATTATTAGTTGTAAGAGCTTGATTTAATTCTTCGCTGTATCCTTTAATAATTTTACTTTTAGCTAATAAATCTTTCTCAATTAAATCTAATTTTTTTAACATTTCATAATAATTAGGAATACTATCAGCATATGAGGCAAATTCATGTTCAAATTCTTTTTTTAAGTAACTAATATCATTAATACCTTTATTAATCATAAGATTGATATCATAGACATTATTAATATTATTTTTAATATCTTTTTCATAATCAATAAATTTAACTTTAGTAATTGTTTCTTTTTCTTTAGCTCTAACTTTAAAAAGATTAAGGGCATTTACGATAGTCGCTACCATAAAGCAAGATTTAAGGAAATTACCACTTTTAGTAGGAGGTATAATAGCAGTTGTTGCCATAAGAAGGGTAGAAGTAAATAAGTTAGAATAATTTAAAATTATTTCGCTTTTATATTTAACGGTTTTAGTAACTTCTTCACTTTCTAATAATTTATTTTTAATTTTATTTAATAATTCACTTTGGGTAGCAGTATAAGAAGTAATGTAATCGTTCATTTTTTCTATTTCTAAAATATTGCCATAAAAATTATCACTATCTTTTTCTTTTTGATTTACTATTGTTAATTTTTCGTCTAAATTGTTTTTTAATTTATCGCTTTTAGTTTCGATAGTAGCTATTTTATTTAAAATGTTTAAATAGTTTTCAATTTGTTTAAATTGTAAGATAACAGCATTATAAGCTTTACCAGTTTTAGCTAAAGATATGTATTCGTCTAAGAGAGCACTAATATCGTCATTATAACAATAACTTGCTAGTAACTCTTTATTTTCTTTATAAAATTTCTTTTTTATTTTTTCAAATTCTTGAATTAATTTTTGTAGTTTATCGATAAGTATTTCTAATTCTTGACTAGTTTTATTATCTTTATTTTCTTTGTCTAAATAATCAATATTATAAGATAGTTCTTGTATTTCATAATAATTTTTTTTAAGTCTTATATCGATTTCATTTAAGATGCTTAAAGTTATATTTAAAGAATTAGTATCGTTTTTATTAATATTAGTAATATTTTCTTTTTTATCTTTTTTTATTTTAATTACTTTTTCTTTATCTTTACTTTTGCTTATTACTTTAGTAATAGGCTTAGTAGGGGTAGGGATAGGTTTAATTGGTTCTTTTTCTATAGGATCGATATTATCTATCTTTTTATCTTCTAATACCTTTTTATCTTCTACTGTTTTCTTGGCTTCTATTTCTTTTTTGTTTTCTATTATTTTTTTCTTATCTTCTAATATCTTTTTATTTTCTATATTAGGGTTAGAGTTTATTTCTAACTTTATTTCTTTTTTACTTATTTCTTTACTAGGTTCTTTAGCATTATCTATTCCATAAGTAATAGTTTTTTCTTTAATATTATCTTCTTTTTTTCTTTCTTTATTAAAAACAAAAAAAGAAGGCCGTTTTCTAAAAATAATAATTTTTTTTATAAAACCTATCTTTTTTTTCATACTTACCTCATTATTTATATGCTTCTTGTTTAATTAACTCAATATTTTCATTCATTATTTTGATATAATCTTCACGATTATTTCTTTCTTCGTCAGTTATATTAGTTAAACCACGTAGAGTAACAGTTTTAACTTTCGTATTTTTTTCAATTAATTTAACATTTTCGTTCTCTTGATCATTTTCTAGTAAAAAGATATAACCAATCTCACCATTATTAATTTTTTCTTGAACATCGACAACTATTTTTTCCGTCGTTGTATCTTTATCTAAAGAAATTATTTCAAATCCATACTTCTCTAAGAATTTAAAAACATCGTTTCCTACTACTAAAGTCTTGTTAGTAGCATTTTCAGCTGTTAACTTAAATTCCGCATCTAACTCAGATAATTCAACTTTCAAATCTTCATAATTTTTATCAATTTCTTTATTTAAGTAAGAACTATTAATAAATTCTTGTAAACTATTTTTGATATTTTGACTAATCATGGTCAAATTAGAAGGATTTAAAAACAATTCTTCAACACCATAACTTATTTCCATTCCAAAAGTAGGGTCAATAATTAATAAATTATTATTTCTATTTAATAAATCTAAAGCAATATCATTATCGTTAGTTAGTCCTAAGTAAATAAATAAATCTTGTTTACTAAAATCATTTAATTGTTTATCATTTAGTTTATATTCAAAAACATTCGTGCCATCTGGATAAATAGAATTAACAATAGAGTTATCGCCATACAACTTATTAGTAATAAATTCAATTGGATAGTAAGTAGTAATAATATTTATATCTTCCATATTATCTCTTTTAAAACAACCAGTAGTAAGTAATAGTAAAATTACTATTATTAATAATCTTTTTTTCATATTTTTTTCTCCTTCATTGGTACAGGATCATATCCTCCTTTAGCAAGAGGATTACACCTAATTATTCTTTTTATTGTTAAATAACTTCCTTTAAAACAACCATAAGTATTTATAGCAGTAATACCATATTCCGAACAAGAAGGAATATATTTACAATAATTATGGATTGGTAGTGGTATTTTTTGATACAGTTTTATTAAAAATATCAATATCCTTTTCATTAACCATCACCATATGATTATTTTACTATTAATTTAATTATTTATCAATAAGTGTTTTATTTTTTACCATTGAATAGACTTTTACTTAGGAATTTGATACAATAATTATATAGTATTAAGTATTAATTATTTTTTAATAATAGTTAAAAGAGGTGTAAGAACATGGATAAACTTTTTAAAAAATTAGGTATCATTCCCTGTGATATGCGTTTATATCAAACAGCTTTTCAACATTCTTCTTATGTTAATGAAAATCATTTAAAAGCAGATTATGAAAGATTAGAATTTTTAGGAGATGCCGTTTTAGAATTAGTTATAAGTGATTATTTATATCGTAATAAAGATTTTAAAGAAGGAGATATGACTAAAACGAGAGCTAGTTATGTCTGTGAAAATGCTTTATATGAATATGCCATTGCTTTAGGACTAAGTGATTATATTAAAGTAGGTCATGGTGAAGAACAAGATGGGGGTAGATTTAAGAAAGTTATTATGGCTGATATTTTTGAGGCATTTATGGGAGCCGTATACTTAGATTTAGGATTTGATACCGTAAAAAAAGTTATTTTAAATATTATTGTTCCTTATATAGAAGATCCGAATGTTACTTTTTTCAATGATTATAAATCAGTTTTACAAGAATATGTCCAAACTTCTCAAAAAAGTTTAATATATGAATTAGTCAATGAAGAAGGACCTTCGCATAATAAAGTATTTACGACGGTAGTAAAAATAGATAATATTATATATGGAAAAGGTAGTGCACCTAGTAAGAAAGAAGCTGAACAAGAGGCCGCTAAAAATGCTTTAGATAAACTTGCAAAAAGATAAATAATTTGCTATAATTTACGAGTTAATTACTTATCGAGAAAGGAGAGATAAAAATTGAGTAAAATAAAAATATTTAGTTTAGGTGGATTAAATGAGAATGGTAAAAATATGTATGTTGTCGAAGTTGATAACGATATTTTTATTTTTGATGCAGGATTGAAGTATGGAAGTGATAAAACTTTAGGAGTTGACTATATTTTACCTGATTATACTTATATAAAAGATAATATTAAAAGAGTTAAAGGATTATTTTTATCACACGGACATGATAGTAATATGGGGGCGACAGCCGATATTTTATACGATATACCTAATTTACCAGTATATGCGACTAAATTTACTTTAGAAATTTTAAAACGTGATTTACAAGAAAATAATATCAAAGGAACTAATATTAAGGAAATAAGACCGCATTCTAAATTAACCTTTGGTAAATTATCAGTATTTCCAATTAGTATGACCCATTCGATACCTGATGCGGTAGGATATGTATTATATACACCTGATGGGGCGATTGTATATACCGGGGATTTTGTTTTCGATTCTTCAGTTGATGGACCTTATAAGATGGATATTGGTAAACTTGCTTATG
>CANQYA010000038.1 GCA_947627965.1 uncultured Bacilli bacterium | reverse complement strand
TTAATTTGGCTTTAATTGTTATACTTAATATTTGTTACACAATGACTATCTCCTCCTCCTGCATTTATGTGATTAGACAACACAATAACATTAGGTTCATTCCCATAAGCCGATAAAATCCTATCTACTCTCTCATTTCTATCTAACGTCCTATCAGTATCTCTCGTTAAAGTAACAGGAATACCTAATTCTTTAAAACGATCATACATATACTCCGATACTTCTAAAGTAAAATCTTTCTCATATATATTTCCATTTATCGCACCTGGGTCTTCTCCCCCATGCCCAGCATCAACAACTATACTATAATCCATAAAACATCCTCCTGAAATATAATATGAAACTGCACTAATATAGTGATAAATTACTAAAACAAATAAACATTTACAAATACTATTTATCCTTTTTTAATATTTCTTTCTAGCGATTTTATTCGATTCCTGTTCCAATACTATTACAAATAATACTATAGTATGCTATACTATACACAAGAGGTATAGAGATGGAAAATATTGAATTAATTATTTCAGAAGGAATAAAGCAAGGCAAATGGATTGATATTTCATATATCAATAACCAAAATGAAACAACATATTATTGGATTGCCATTAAAGATATCGATTTAAAAAATAAAATTTTATCTGTATCTATGTTCAACGCTCAAAAATCACTTGATATTCTCGAAGCTCAAATTAAATTTGACAGTATTCAATCAGCTAAAATACTTGAATTTACTACTTATGCAACGCCAACAGAACTAATTAATAAAATTGAAACTAATCGTGAAGATGCCAAATGGTTAAAGTATGAATCATTTAACAACAATATTTTACGATATTATTTAAAGTGCAACGAACTAGACAACGATCCATATCAAAAAGACACATTTTTAATTAACGGAATTGACAAAGATATCTTACTACAAAATAAAGAAATTACACTAAATGAAGAACAAGAGCGACAAGTTATCAACTACATAAAAAAATACGATGTAAATAAAAGCGAAGGAGAAATAAATAACCTCATTTTATCATTTCTTTCGATTGATCAATTTGATAAAAAATATATTGTTTTATATTATGAGATTAAATTTAATCCCACTACTAAAAAACTAACAGTTAATGACATACCCCGCGTTAACTCCAATTTTTTAATTGAAAATAAAAAGCATTCTCTTAATTCCTATATCGATATAAATCCAGAAGAATTTATCGATAACATTACTAATCATTTAGACATATATTTAGAAAATTATACCAATCTCATTAGATCTAACTTAAGAGATGGCGAAGTAATTAATCAAATGCCCGAATTTATGATTTTGCAAAGAAATATAAGTGCTAACTTACTACCTACTTATAATGCTATTGAACAAAAAATGCAAAATGGAACACTAAATTTTCCCTTAAAAGCCTTTTTCGGGAATACCAATAGATTCGGAGTCAAAAGAAAAGAACCAAATATAGTCATCTATGACAACAAAGTTAACATCGATCAAATGCGTGTTATTTATAATACTATGAAATATCCCATAACTTATGTCCAAGGTCCACCTGGAACTGGTAAAACTCAAACTATATTAAATGTCGTATTAAGTGCATTTTTCAATTCCCAAACAATGCTAATCTGTTCTTCTAATAATAAACCCATTAATGGTATTTTAGAAAAATTATCATTTTCATATATAAACGAAGACGATGTCCCTTTCCCATATATCAGGTTAGGAAATCGTAATGAAGTTGCTAAGTCAACTATTAGAATATTAAAATTATATGACTTTATTCCCAAAATGGAACCTGACGAAATAAAATTAAACAAAATAAAAGAACAAACAAATGAAGGAAATAAGGACTTATTAAAATATTTAGAAATATATGAGAATAAAAAAGAATTAAAAGTTAGAATAGACAGTGCTAAAAAACTCTTTGATTCTATTGAGAACCATTCTAATCACTTGTTTAAAAATATTGAAATTCAATTAAAAGAAATGATTAACGAATACAATAATATGCCCAACGTTTCTAATCAAGATGTTTTAAATTTAGTTACATCTGTTTCCAACGATAGAGGTTTTAAACAGTACATGTATTTTGAATCTGTAAGATACATAAAAAAATTAAAAACCCCAAAATATCAAACATTAATCGAAATTTGTCGCATTGCTGACGAAGAAAAACGTGTTACTAATTTCAATAAATGGTGCAGTGAAGATACCAACATAAAATTATTAGAAGCTGTTTTCCCTGTAATAATTACAACTAATATTTCCACAGCTAGATTAGGAACTGCTAACCACACTTTTGATTTAGTAATTATGGATGAGGCAGGACAATGTAATTGTGCAACGGCATTACTACCGATAGCAAGAGCGGATAAGCTATTGTTAGTTGGTGATACAAACCAATTAAAACCTGTAATTGTCTTAGAAAATATAATTAATGAATATTTAAAAGAAGAATATGCAATTACTAGCGATTATGACTATACTAAATATTCCATTTTAGACATAATGCGAAAACACGATAATATTTCAAAAAACATAATGCTAACCTATCATTATAGATGTGGTAAAAAAATAATAAACTTTTCAAACCGAAGATTTTATAATGAAAAATTAAACCTAGAATATTTAACAGATGACGGAACATTATCATTAATAGATGTCAAAAACATTAACTCTAGGTTAAAAAATGAAAACTACGAAGAAGCTAAAGCTATAATTGACTACGTTAAAAGGAATAATTTAAAAGATACAGCGATTATTACACCGTTTAGAAATCAGCAAAATTTAATTAATTCAATGCTTAAAGAGAATGATATTCAAGATGTAACATGTGGTACTATCCACCAAGTTCAAGGAGCAGAGAAAAATACTATTATAATATCTACTTCTATTTCACCTAAAACTAGTCAAAAAACATTTGATTGGATTAAAAATAATTCTGAAATTACTAATGTAGCTGTTACTAGAGCAAAAAATAATTTAATAGTAGTATCCGATGTTGAAGCATTAGAAAAATTATCAACTGATAAAAAAGATGATTTATACAATTTAGTAAAATATGTTTCCACTAATGGTAATGTCGAAGTACCACCAAACGAATCATACACTATTCAAATAGGAAACTCTAACGGAAGTAAAAACGAAGATATATTTTTCCGTACAATATCTCACTTTTGTAGCGTTAATACAATATTTCAAGCAAAAAGAAATGTTAAAATAGCTTATCTTTTCCCAAGTGACCCTATACTAACACATTCTAAATTAGAATTTGATATAGTGCTTTATGAAATTAAAAATACTGTTCTTATTCCGAGAATAGCTATTGAATTACAAGGTGGAGAACATTTTGGAAATATAGATAGAGAAAAATGTGATGCTAGAAAGTCGCAAATTTGTAAAGATAAAAATATTGTTTTATTAGAAATTCCAAATTCATTTGCTAAATCATACGAAACTATTAAAGATTTAATACTGTCTAGTTGTGGACAAAAAATTGAACAATTAGAGCTATTTTAATATTTATATATAAAATATCTGCACTTTATTTAAAACAAGATTCGAAACAAGCAAAGAGGTTTGTTTATGAGTAATATGTCAAGAGAAAAAATATCGATAAGAAATTAGTAACCACTAATTGCAATTATTACCTCTCTTTTTGAAAAAAAGTATTAACATTCCCAAACTTTTCTAGATTACCTGTTTTACGATTATATACAATAGCACCATCATTATAAATAGAATAAACTTTTTTCACTTTTTCATCTGCTACTTTTTGCAATTTATCTAAATAATATTTATTATTAATTGAATGTACATCAAAGTAAAAAGGATCATCTAATACACCAAAGCCGTCATAAAAAGCAAAATATTTATAGTAATTATTTTTCGCCGTTATAAAATATCTTTTTAATTGTAACTCAGCTCCCGCACTAGCTCCAATAATTATTCCTTTATAATGTTTTATATTATATAAAATTTCTGTCTCTTGTGTTACTTTACTGTATAACATCTCCGGATTACCACCAGTCATAACCAAAATATCACTATCATCAATTACTTTTTTAAATTGCAAAAAATTAGCGTTATCATAACAATTTAGAATTTTAATATTTTCTTCTTTCAAACCTAATTTAATTAATGGACCTACATATTTGTTATATCTTCTTTCACCTTTTTTAAACCATTCATTATTAAATTTTTCATAGTCAATTTCAATTGGAAAAGTCCAAGCAATTATTACCACTTTATCATTACTTTTAACTATTTTCTTTAAACTTTCATAGACTAATTTCATTCCTTCTTCATATTCACTTAATAAAATACTATACATAACTATCTTATCTCCGTTTTCACTTTCCCTTTGCCTACTTTTTTACCTAAATTCAAACTACAAATCACTTACATTAAATCCTTTTTGATATAAATTAGCCTTAACTTTATATTCCAACTCTTTACCTGAATATTTTTTAGATAATTTCTCGTAAACCTTATCGTATTCTCTTTCCAAAATAAGAGTATCATTAACTTTAACTTTATCGACCATACCAATAACCAATTCTTTACTATAACCTAAATTAATTAAATACTCCCCTAAATTCTTTTTTAAAACTATTTCACTTTTATTTTTATTAGCTTTGGTATACTTATTTATTAATTTACTTATTCTTTCTTCTTCTAATTCCTTATCAAAAATATTTAAATTATTATTTATAATATCTTCACTAACTCCTAACTTTAATAATTTTTCTTTTATTTTATAAGGTCCATCATTAGATAATACTATACGGTCATGAATAAAAGCTTTAGCATAATTCAAATCATTTAAATATCCCTCTTTCTCTAAACGTTTTATAATATTATCAATTAAACTTTTATCAATTTCCCTCTTTTTTAAATACTCTCTCATTTCCTTTTTACTACGCATCTTCGTCTTCAACAAATTAATGGCAACTTCATAAGCTAAATATGCCCCATTTTCCTCTAAAAGTTGCGTCAAAAGTTCTTGTGTTATTTCTTTATGAAGCAATAATTCGTGTTTTAATATCAAATCTTCACTTAAAGTAACATTACTATTATCATCAAAAGTTAATTTATATTGACCATTTTTCAATTTAGTATATTTTTCGATTTTCATTATGAATTCACCTCTTTTACATATAATAATTCATTTTAAAGAAAAAGAAAAGAACCTAATTAGGCTCTTGTGTTTTTTCACTATCTTTTACCGTTATTAATCCCTCTGCTACTTCTTCAAGGCTTCTACCTATATTTTTGGTTGAAACATATTTATTAAGTGGCATTTGATAAAAATCGGTTTTGGTCATTTCTTTGCTTCTTCTCGCTGCGATATGGACTAATTGGTATTTTGAATCAACAATGTTTAGTAACTTGTCAATAGATGGATATATCACTTTATCACACTCCCTAATATAAGCATACCCCCGTTTTTATTTTATTTCAAGTTAAGTTCTTTAATTAGACAATTATTTACAATTATTTTTCTTCTGTTTCTTTAACGATATATACAGGACGATTTTTCGTCTCTAAATAAGTTTTTGACAAATATTGCCCAATGACACCAATCGAAAACAATTGTACACCACTTAAGAATAATATAATACATACTAAACTTGGCCACCCCGCAACAGGATCTCCAAAGACAATAGTCCTAAAGACGATAAAAAGAATAATTATAAAAGCTAATATAAAGAAAATGAAACCTAATACAGCAGAAAAAACTAAAGGCAATGTCGAAAAGGCTGTTATACCATCCAAAGCATAGATAAACAATTTCCAAAATGACCATTTAGATTCACCAGCTACTCTTTTAATATTTTCATATTCTAACCATTTAGTTTTAAAACCGACAAAACTAAATATTCCTTTAGAATAACGATTATATTCCTTAATAGATATAATAGAATCTACTACTTGTCTAGTCATTAGACGATAATCTCTAGCCCCATCAACCATTTCAATATCGGAAAGCTTATTAATTATTTTATAAAACATTCTAGCAAAGAAACTTCTAATAGGTGGTTCCCCTTTTCTCGTAACACGCCTTGTCCCTACACAGTCGTACCCCTCGTCTTTAATAAGGTGATACATTTCCTCTAATAACTCAGGTGGATCTTGTAAATCGGCATCCATTATCGTTACATAATCTCCTTTGCTATACTCTAACCCTGCTAGAATACCCGCTTCTTTTCCAAAGTTTCTCGAAAAAGATATAAATCTTACCCTTTTATCCTTTTTAGCATAATCCTTTATAACACTCAAAGTATTATCACTACTTCCATCATCGACAAAAATATACTCAAAATCTAAATAATTCATTTCCTTAGATATTTTAGTTATTTCCTCATAAAAGTATGGGATAGCCTTTTCTTCATTGTAACTTGGTACAATTACTGATAATTTCTTTTTCATAAATACTCACTTTCTTTCTAACATTTTTTCTAATATATATTCAATACCAAAACCACTAAGGATAAATAATCCTACTTGTGGAAGGTATACATACCTAGGCATTATTTCAATTAGTAAATATACCAGAGCATAAACCAATATCATAATTTGTAAAAAAGTAGTTATTTCGTTCTTTTCCTTTTTCCTATTCTTATAAAGTCCCAAAAATAAGCAACCAAACATAAAGTAATAAATACATCTACTATAATTAATTAAAACTTGGTTAATATCATGTCCTTTTAAATTGAAACCTAATATATTTACTGTTTCATTTTCTAAATAATTATTAGACCAATATAAGTCGACAGAAAGCCAAAAATTATTAGTCTTTTTAACAAACAAAATAGGCAATTTAGCAATATTACCAATAGTTCTTTCTTTAATAACTTTTATTTCTAAATCACTATTACCTACTAAATAATCGTCATTTCTATCATACATGCCGACACTTTCGTAATTAAAACCTAAAACAAATTTCCACAAAGGATCTTTATTACTAAGTCCTATAGGGCTTACATTAGTAACTATTAAAAGATAAGAACAAAGATTAGTAATTACTAAATAACTTAAAAATATAATACCTACTTTCTTAATTGTATCTATAAAATTAGACTTAATTAAATAATATATACTAAATAAAATCAAAGTAGTCAATATAACTATTCCTTCAGGTCTTATAATATTAGCTAAACCTAAAGTTAAACCTACTAACAAATATTTTACATAACTATTCATTTTAATAAACTTTTTACTAAACAATAGATATATAGCAAAATATGTTAAAAAGGTCGATAATATTTGATTAGATAATACTGTATTAAATAGCAAAGGAAACATAAATATTGAATATAAAAGACTTACTACCCTAGCTGTTTTTTCTTTAAATATTTCCTTACTAATAAAATAGATAAGTAACACTGTACCACTTGAAATAACAGCATTTCCTATTTTAATAATTAAAGGATTAAACCATATTTTTAATAATAAAGTTTGGTATAATACTTGTCCCATTTGGTAACCCCATAATCTAAAATAACTAGTATTAGTAAAACTTAAATCACCTTTTAATAAAGCATTAGAAGCATTATAAAGAACTGCAAAATCTAATTCGATAGGTGGCTTTAAAATAAAGACAGCTATCAAGCGAGTTATCAAAGCAAAACTAAATAATATAAGAGTAAACTTTTTCAAATTATACTTTTTAACTAAATAAAAAATAATTAAAATAGAAATAATACCTAATAATATACCAAATTTAATAAATAAAATTAAAAATAATAACCCTAAGAAAATTAACAACATATCCGTAAAAAGATTTTTCCATTTATTACTTAACATTATCGATATACTCCTCTATCATTTTAATAAAATTGGGGGTATTACTCTGATATTGTTTAGGTTTAAAAGTACGAGCTTTTTCCAATACTTTATCTAATTTATCAAAGCTTTTTAATTCAAGAATGTAACCATCTTTAACAAATCTATTAATTATTTGTAATTGATGATCGTTGACATGTTCCTTATATTTTTTTCTTCTAGCTCCAGCGATTACTTTTTTATTAGCTTTTAATCCTGCTAAAATACTACCTACTCCCCCATGAGTAATTAATAGATCACACTCATTTATTAGATAATTAAATTTATCGCTAGGAATTAAATCAAATATTTCCATATTATTAGACGTATACTTAGTAGTACCTACTTGAGCGATTACTTTTTCTTTAATATTACCTTTTTCTATCTGTTTATCGACAGCTCTTAATAATCTTGAAAAGTCTTTATCTTGTGTTCCTAACGTCACTAAAATCATATTATCACCTTACCTTTAATAAATCCAGCCACCATATTTAGCTTTAGGATAAAGTTTTAACATATTATCCCA
>CANQYA010000037.1 GCA_947627965.1 uncultured Bacilli bacterium | reverse complement strand
AAAACAGCGACACAACTATTAGTTGTACCTAAGTCAATACCAATTATTTTACTCATATAAATCTCTCCTTTTATTAACTATTAACTTAATTTATTTACTTTGACACTACTTGGTCTTATTACTCTACCTTTATAGGTATACCCTCTAACAAGAGTTTCTAATACCAAGCCGTCTTCTTTATCATTATCTTGAGCTGTTAACAATGCCTCATGATATACAGGATCAAAAGGAATATTATCAGAATTTATTTCTTCAACCCCAAATTTATGTAAGGTATTAACTAAATTAGTATATAACATATTAATACCCTCTTTAATTTTAGCATTGCTATCATCATTTTCACTTGCCTTAATAGCTCGCTCAAAATTATCAACTAATGGAAGTAATTCCATAATTAATTCTTGATTAGCATATTTTAACAAGTTAGATACTTCTTCGTCTTTACGTTTGCGATAATTAATTAATTCCGCTTGCTTATAACGTAATTTTTCTTCTAATGTTGCAATATTATTTCTTAGAATTAGCATATCTTCGCTTTCTAATTCATTATTAATTGTTTCTTCTTCACTAGGTGTCTTATTACAATTACATTCTTTATCTTGACAATCGCAATCGTTATTACAATCACAAGTTTCAGAAGTAATCGTTTCTTCTTTATCGTTCATTTCTTCTATATTCTGTGCCTTTTTATTTTTAGTCATCATCTTACTCTCCTTGTTTTTCTAAATTAGATTTAATGTAATCTAGCATACTTACAACACGATCATATTCCATTCTTTTAGGACCAACTATAGCAATCGTTCCTTCTTCTAAAGGCGTCTTATATTTAGTCTTAATCACGGTTACATCGTCATCTAAATTATTTTCTTTACCAATATAGATTTTTATATCATTATCTTTTTCTTCGACCACATCGACAATTTTATCATTATCTAGTTTCTCTAATAATGATTTAACTTTATCGATATTATTAAATTCAGGTTGATTTAAGATATTTTTCTTACCGACAATATCGATATTTTTATTAGTAAAGTTATTAAATACGTCATAGAAAACGTTATATAAACGTTCATGTTCCTGAACATATTTACCGATTACTGGTTTTACTTCATACTCAAGTTTAGCACTTACTTCATCAATTGGTGTCCCAATAATCATATTGTTAATAAGGGTAACTGCTCTTTTTACTTCGTCAATAGCAATACCACCTATATCAATATTTTTATGTTCGACATGTCCTTTATCCGTAATAACAATCGCTATCATATTTCGATCGTCTAGTGGAACAACATCAAATTCTTTTAAAAGGTTTTCATGCGATGTAACACCTAACTTTATCGAAGTATAATTGGTAAGTTCCGAAACTATTTCCAAACTTTTTTTCAAGCAATCCGATATTTCTAGTTGGTTATTATGAAAAATTATTTGTAATTTGAGCATATCTTCAGCACTCATTTTTTTAAGTTCCATTAAGTTATCTACATAATACCTATAACCTGCTTCACTAGGTACTCGCCCTGACGAAGTATGGGTTTTTTCTAATAATCCGTAATCTTCCAAAATAGCCATTTCAGCTCTTATTGTTGCACTAGAACATTTTAAAGTATCACATATCAAATTGGAACTGACAGGTTTTGCTAACTTTATGTATTCCAATACTATTATTTTTAATATTTCGCTTTGTCTAGTGGTTAACATATTTACCTCCTAGCAATGTCTTTTTCCGATTGCTAACATAATTATATTACTCCCTTTAGCACTTGTCAACTAATTTTGCTAATTTTTAATCACTTTATTTCGACAAAAGAAAAAGTATAAAAAAAACGATAAAAACCATAATAAAAATAAGGGATGTGATCTTATGACAAAAGTATGTATAATCGTCGGTTCAAGACGTAATGGTAACAGTAGCCATCTAGCTAATATCTTAAAAGAAAGATTAAAAAAAGAACGTATTATATCCAATATAATAACGCCAGGTAATCAAAAAATATATTTATGTACCGGTTGTATGGATTGTGATACTAACGGCAAATGTGATTTTAAAGACGATATGAGTGATAACATTGATAAAGTTTTAGATGCCAGCACTTTAATATTTATATCACCTGATCGATGGAACTTATTATCTGGTGACTTAAAAATATTTATGGATCGTCTTAATCCTTTATTTACCCCTAAAAAATTAGAAGGCAAAAAAATGGTTTCTTTTGTTATCGGTTCTGAAGATAAAGAAGAATACTCGACTGACGCTACTCTTTCTTCTTTAGATAGTTTTGCTACTGCTAGCAATATGGATCTTATTTACTCACATCAATTCAATAATTGCTTAGAAGGAACGGATATTTTAGATAAACAAGAAGAAATTGATACCGTTATTAATGAATTAATAAAACTAATCAAATAAAAGTCATTAGGTAAAACTAGTGATTTTTTAATTACATTTTCTTTTTATTAATTTAGCATGAATTACAATTCTTCCCCCTTTATTATTCTGACAAGTTGATAAGGTAAGTATTTTATCATTCGTATTAACATCAGTATCGATCGGTGCTATATTTCTTCTTTTCATAGTATCAAGCCATATTTGTTTTTTATTATTACTACTAAAATTAGGTGTTATATAATAACTTTCACTTTTAATAGTATAAATAGAAAAAATTTGAAATATCATACTTTCTTTTAAAGTTGATAAATAAATAACATAATTATCTAAATCATTCTGCCAAGTCGAAGATAAAACTTTTCTTAAAGAACCAAACATCGTTCCATCTAGTCTTGCATGTCCATAAATAGTCGTATTATCACTTAAATTTTTTATATTATTGCGGTAATCCATAAAAATCCAACCTGCTTCATTTTCCTTTTTATCAAAAGAATGATTTAAGTAATAAGTGTTATCATTAGCTTGAACAACAGGATAATTAATATTAGTATTTTTAATGTAGATAAAGGCAACCATATCTTTATTTTGGGATAAAAAACTAGAATAATTAATTTCATAAAAAGGAAACTTAATATAATAGTAGTAGTTATTATTTTTATCATTTGGCGGATTTACTAATTCTCCCTCTTCACTATTTTTATTTATTTTAATATTTTTATTAATTTCTTTATTAATTTGTCGAATTTTGTAATTATCAAAAGACCACTTAAATATAGTGTATAGTGAGAAGATAATAATAATGAGACAGACAATAGCTAAAATCTTGTGCCATTTACTTATCTTGGTCTTGGTTTTATCTATTGACTGGGTCTTAAAATAGTCTTCAATAGTCATATATTTCTTCACTAATAATCACCTCAGATACAATATAATGCTAAATTATTATTATGAAAAAAGGAGTAAGTTTATGAAAAAAATAATAATTTTTCCCTTTATCATCTTAGTTATACTTACAATGATAACCCCTGTATTGGCCGCCAAAGAATATGGTAAAGTAACTGATATTACACAAAAAGCAGGAGATTCTCTTTCTTCTGGGCAAGGTACTTTAACTACTGTAGGCGATACAACAACTATTCGTTATTCTGTGGCAACTTTTAAAATGTTAGATGCCGATCCTGGTGCTAGCGGAGGTTCAAGACCAGGTCCTGCTGGATGGATTGGTTTTGAAGTAACCGAACCAAGTGACGACAATAATTCTAGTTTTAAAGTTACTCTACCTGATAAATCAACGCAAGAAATAAAAAAATCTTCTTATAGTGATTATGTTGGAATAACACCTGATAATCTTAAAAAAGTCCTTTTAAATGGAACGGTATTAACATATAAATATTCTTTCGATTGGAACGAAGACAATACTCCTGATCAATATGTCATAATCGAAATAGACCCTGAAAAAATAACATTAGTACCTGCTAAAGGGGGAGAAACTTTATGGTCACCCGAAATGGCTCAAAAAATTTTAAAAGAACAAAACCCAAGTACTAGTGATATTAATTTACCTTTATTTTTAGGGCTTATCGTTCTTGGTGGTACAGGACTTATCTACTACTTTAAAAAAGCATAATAATACTTAAAAAATATTTATAAATTTTAAAAGTTTAATATATAAAGAAACCTCGTCTCTAAATAAAGAAACGAGGTTTTATTAAGATAAATTGCTACACTTATAATAGAGTTTAACTAAATTAACTATCTATTATATTTTAAATTAAATCTATATTTTTTAATATAACTAATTTTTTATATCTTTTTTAATATAAGCTATATTAGTAATTATATAACATACTATAGTTGTTATAAGTGATATAATAATACCTAAACCATAACTAACTTTGGCTACCCGTAACGATAACAAATAATATTCAAAATTATTAATAACTAACCAATAATCTAAATAAGGTAAAAAAGTATAAGCAAGAGAAGGTATATTATGAACGGATATTAAATACCACATAATAGGAGAAAGAATAGTAAGTGCCACTGTAATAACTACTGTTAAAGAGTTATTATTAGTAATTGCCGAAATGAGTAAAACAATTGATATCATCGCTATAATAGGAATATTTGCCACTAGTATATCTTTAATAATATATAAAAGGTAATTTACTTCTCTAACGCTATTATGGTAATAAATTAATTTAGGAGTAAATAAATCACTAAATCCAAATCTAATACCAGCATACACTACCATTAGTACTAAAGCCATAAACCAAATAATATAACTATGAATAATCAAATAAAGAAACTTACTCAATAACACTTTCCATCTTTTAATAGGTAAAGTTAATAATAATTTATCTGTACCATCTTTATATTCGTTAATAATGATACCACTACTAGTTAGAATAACAATAATAGCTACTACAATAGAAAGATTTAAAATTTGATTAACGGCTGTTTTACTAGTAGCATATGTTGGTGGCGAAAATGCAACGCCAAAACTAAAAGTAATATCGTGCTTAAGATTATTTTTTAGACTATACTCAATAATAGCTAATTTCTCTTTTTGAGATTTTTCTATAACATTTCGATATTTGATATAATTTTGATAATTGTTAAAGCCATCACTATAGCTATCTCGTTCATCATAAGTTTTACCATAAGACGAATTATATAGTATTTGAAATCTTTGTTTAACGCCAAGACTTAAAAAATGGTTTTCATCTGCAACTTTATTATCAATAAGTATTTGGTAATATTCTTTATCTTCATCATTAAGAGAATCCATAATAGTTTCTATATATTTATAATATTTATTTTCTTCAATTAATAATTTATTGGTTTTAATTTCTTCTTCTCCTTCTTTTATTACATTAACTAATTCATTTACATTTTTTGAAAGAAGACTAATAACAACATTTTGGCAATTATCCATAGAATATGTTTCATTTTTAAGCTCTACAAAAAAAGGATCATTAGGATTTTTTATTATTTGATTAGCTATAAAAACATCATTTTCTAACTCTTTCGTTTTATCTAACACATAATATTGCCAATTATCTTCTGGTACTATATTCATTTTTTGAAGTTGTTTATTCATATTAAAAGCATTCTCATAAAATTTCAAATATATAGCATTTTCTATTGTCGGATTACTTTGGTATTCTTTTTTATAATATTGATAATTGCTTTCATCACTATTTTCATATTGATAATTATAAGAACGATTACTTAAATACGTTATTTCTGTAAGTCCTACCACAGATACCGATAATAACAGTATAATCATAATGATATTACTCCAAGTATATCCTTTAATAAATTCACATTTAATAGCGTTAATTATTTTCATGTTCTACTCCCCTTTCATTATTAACATTACTAATTTGTCTTAAAAATTCTTCCTCTAAAGAAATATTTTGTCTTTTAATTGCGTCGATACTAAACTCTTCAATAATCTTACCTTCGTTAATTATATAAATGTAATCACAAATAGCTTCAACTTCCATTAAAATATGACTACTAATCAAAACAGAAACACCCATATTTTGACTAATATTTTTAATAATATCACGTAACTCTTTAATACCAAGTAGATCTAAGCCATTAGTTGGTTCGTCTAAAATCAATAATTTTGGCTTTCTAATAAGGGCATTAGCAACACATAATCGTTGTTTCATACCCAAAGAATATTTTTTAACTTTATCGTTAATTCTTTCTTCTAAACCAACTAACTTTATTATCTTTTTAACATAGTCTATATCTTGAATATTATTAATAAGCATTGTCATTTTTAAATTTTGCATACCCGTTAAATAAAGATATAAATCAGGTCTTTCAACAATGCATCCAATATTAGATAAGGCTTTTTCAAAATCTTTTTTTAAATCAAATCCACATATTTTTACATTCCCACTATTACTATGATATAAATCAAGAATTGTTTTTATTAAAGTAGATTTACCTGAGCCATTTGGTCCGATTAAACCAACTACCTCTCCCTCATAAATAGTCATATTAATATCACTAATTATCGTTTTATTACTTAATTTTTTTGATAAGTTAGTAACTTCTAAAGTTGGTTTACGATTATCCATCTTTTTCTTATTTTTAGAAATATATCTTTCACCATTCAATAGTTCTTTAATACTTACCCCAAATAATTCGGAGAGTGGTCCTAGATAATAAATATCAGGAGCATTAATTCCTCTTTCCCATTTAGAAACGGAATTATCACTAATATTTAGTCTATCACCTATATCTTTTTGAGTAAGTCCTTTTTCTTTTCGTAATTCACTTATAAACTTTCCCATTTTTTCTTGATCCATAGTATCCTCCCTTTTTCTAAATCATAGCACAAATTAATTAAAAATTTATGACTTATTAAGTCAATTATCTAAATAGAGAAGAAAAAGAGACGCATTGTCTCTTAGTTTTCATAACAATTATAGTATGCAATATCTCATTCACCACTATAATCATTACCAATATAATTAATATTTTTTTATTTTTCTTTTCTACTAATACATAATTTTTATTTAAAAAATTATTTGTTGATACAATATAACTAGTGTTATCGTCTTCCTTACGAAAAAAATAATGCCCTGCATCAGATGTTATTAGTTCACATCCCTTTTTTCAAAATTTCCCAAAAGTTTAGAAACATAAGTATCTTGATATGATAAAAGAATTATATCAATGTTATCATTTATCATATAAACTGGATATTCATTTGAAATTTTATTCAATCCATATATTGACTTAATAAAGTTATAATTTTTAAATTTTATGAATGAATATGACATAAGACCAATCATAATTGCAATAAATGTACCTATTAAGGATATTTTTTTAATCATTGTAATCACCTACTAATTAATATTTTCAATATGATAAACATACTCTAATACTGCTCAAGTACACTTACAAGATGATAGTACACATTAACACTATTTTTGTAAACATTTTCTTACTTGAGTTTAGTTTTTTACAAAAAACAATTTATTGAATTATTTTTCTTTTAATGATATAACAGCTATAAGAGGTGAAAAAATGGAAAAAGATAATGATAAAATGCTTTTTACTGTCGATATAAAACCTACTTCTGAAAATTGTTATAATATGTTAAAACATTCAAGAAAAATTAATAAAAAATTTAGGAAACGTTTCATAATATTTTCTTTATTATTTATTCTTATAGCTTTCAGTGGCATAATAAATAATCCTTCTATTCTTTCTATTTCTTCTATTCTCTATTCTGGTGTAGCTGCCATTATATATACTGTAGTTGCTTATTTTATTAATAAATCAGTAAAAAATAGTTATATTACTAAACTTGCTAAATTTTTAGAAGAATCTAACGAATTAAATTATACAATTGATTTTTACGAAGATTATCTTATATTCAAAAACGATAGAATGACTTTAAAAATAAAGTATAGTGAAATTAATAAAGCTACAGAAACTGATGGTATTTTTTTCTTATTTTATGGTGAAATCAATATTTCAATTTATGAAGAAGCATGCAGTGCAGAGTTAATAACCTTTATAAGAAATCATATAGTTACAATGCCTAATATTGAAAGTAATCATTCTAATATTAAAAAAAGTAGAATTAAAAATCCTACTAATATTAAAAAAAGTAGGATTAAAAATCCTAACCAATTACTTTCGATTTTATTTATTGCAACTATTATATCTTTTTTGTTAGCTCCTGGATTATTTTCTGCTGTTATTAATTATTTTAACATACCTAGTGTTTTACAACAAAAATATTCATGGGTATTTTTGTTAATGTTACCAATACCTATTATTTCCATATTAGTAGGAACCAAATATAGTAATAGAGGTTATGATTGCAAAAAAAATGTTATAGCAGGCTGGATAATAGTAGTACTTTTATTCCTTTATAGTTTTATTTCTTTGGCACCTCCTATTAAACAAGAATATAGTAATATTATGAAATATAAAGATATAGTTAATGTTGATATTCCAAATAGCGGAAAATTCTATGTCACGGAATATACTCAAAGTTATTTACTTAACCACAAGTCGATTTATGCTATTTTTACCAACGAAGAAGAAGCTAATAAATTTGAAGTTAACATTAATAATAATAGCAATTGGATTTTGAAAAATAATATCAATTATGATTTAGAAAAAATATTGCCAATAGAATTACCAATTAAGTGTGGATTAATTTCTAAGCCAAAATCACAAACTTCGTGTAAATATTTAACATATATTAAAGAAACAAATGAGTATAATACCGTTCCTAGTGAACAGGGACAATATCAAGTATATTTTATGGTATATAATAGTGACACAAATTTTTTAGATATAGAAGAATATCAAATAAATTTTTAAAAATAATTATTTTTTGAACTAAAGAAAAATTAGTAATATTG
>CANQYA010000036.1 GCA_947627965.1 uncultured Bacilli bacterium | reverse complement strand
TATCAACCTTTTTATCATTTGCTGACTATTTAAAACCTGCTATTAGATTGACAGCTTTAATGAAGTTACCGGTTATCTATATCTTTACTCATGACTCTATTACTGTTGGAGAAGATGGGCCAACACATCAACCAGTTGAACAACTAGTAATGTTAAGAAGTATTCCTAACTTAGATGTATATCGACCAAGTGATGCGAACGAAGTTTTAGGAGCATATAAAAATATCCTAGAGACAAGACATCCATCATGTATCATTTTAAGTCGTAATAAAACCGATATTAATCCTAACACTAAAGTAAATGAAGTAAAAAAAGGAGCTTACATTCTAGAAGAAGAACATGGCGAATTAGAAGCTGTTTTAGTATCTTGTGGTGAAGAAATGGAAATAGCTAGCAAAGTTCAAAAATTACTTACTGAACGTGGTGTTGCTATAAGGTTAGTAAGTATGCCATCGATTGAAATATTTAAAAATGAGCCAAAAGAATATCAAGAACAAATAATACCTACTGGTAAAGATGTCTTTGTTATCGAATTATCTTCCTCATACTCTTGGTATCAATTTGCTAAAGATGATATGCATTTATTTAACGTAAATAACTTTGGAAAAAGTGGTAATAAAAATGACTTATTAAACGAATTTGAATTTGATTATATTAAAATTGCTGATAAAATAGAAAAACTTTTAAAATAAGTTTTCTTTTTTTGACAAAAATTACTTTTCTTATCCCTTATTATTAATAATGGGTGATTTATATATGAGAATTTATTATATTTTTAAAGTTAAAGATGAATGTATCGATCTTTATAAGGATAATCCTAATACACTTTATAACATTTTAAATCAAATGTATTATATGCAAAAAAATGAAATAGGGTATGGCTTTAATTTGTTTCAGCAAATGATTGATTGCATAGATAAATTTGATTTAGATAAATATTTATACATTTTACTTCATACCAAAATGAAATATAGTAAAAAGGGCGATGAACATATTTTAAATAATTTATATAAAGACGAAATAAGTATTTTAAAAGTAAAAACAACGCATTTAATTATAAATGCTAATCGTAGTTATACGGAATTTTTTCTTCTTTTGAACCAATATAATGAAAACTTTTTTGTCTGTGATTTTAATAATCATGATTATTTTTTCTTATCGAATATTAAATCACTTGTCTAAAAGGAATATTTTTAGTAAAATACTTATTGGGAGATGATAATATGTTAATAGATATATTACAAGTATTATTTGGGGTATTAATAGGTGCGGTTATAGGTTTTTTTGTATCAAGAAAAGTTATGACTAGTTATTTAAAGAAAAATCCCCCAATTAATGAGGAAATGATTAAAGCTTTAATGACTCAAATGGGAAGAAAGCCATCACAAAAACAAGTTAATCAAATGATGAAATCTATGGAAAAGTATATGTAATAGTAAAAGATAAGTAAAGTTAACTAATTTGTAAATAAATAACTAATACATTTTAGTTAAAAAGTCACAAAATATAGGTAAATGATAGGTAAATGATTGACTAACTTTTTTAAATGTGTTAAAATCTTAAATGTTTGATGCCTTTATATAGCTCAAACCGCCTCAAAAAGGTTATAAAACAACTGTAGTTGTACCTTACGAGCGAGTCTTAGATTAATAAAGGAGGTATAAAAATGAAAGCAGTTATTAAAACTGGTGGTAAACAATACTATGTTACAGAAGGTGACATTATTTATGTTGAAAAATTAGATGGTAATGTTGGCGATAAAGTTACATTTAACGAAGTATTGGTATGCGACGATAAAGTAGGTAATCCTTATCTTGAGTCTGTTACGGTTGAAGGAAAAATTGAAAAACAAGGAAAACAACCTAAGATTACAATCTTTAAATATAAACAAAAAGATAGAAGTAATCGCCGTAAACAAGGACATAGACAACCATATACTAAAGTTGTTATTGAAAAAATTAAAGGATAATAAAAATGGTTACTGTATTAGTTAATAAAAATAATGAAGAAATAAAATTATTGGGGCATGCTGGCTTTAATATTAAAGGAAAAGATATTGTTTGTAGTGCGATATCGTCCATTGTTATAACAACGGTTAATGGTATTTTGATGTTTGATAAAGATAATATTAAATATCAAGAAAATGATAATGAATTTATTATTAAAGTTAAAAAAAATAATGAAATTACTTCAAACCTTATAGCTAATATGTTAAATTTATTAAAAGAATTAGAAAGTGATTATCCCAATAATATAAAGATAAAGGAGGAAATACGATGAATATGTTAAGATTAAATATCCAGTTATTCGCTCACCATAAAGGACAAGGATCTACATCTAATGGTCGTGATTCAAAAGGTCGTCGTTTAGGTGCGAAAGCATCTGATGGTGAAACTGTTAGTGCTGGTTCTATTCTATATAGACAAAGAGGTACTAAAATATTTCCAGGAACTAATGTAAGAAAAGGTAGCGATGATACTTTATATACAACTGTTACTGGAGTTGTAAAATATGAAACATTTGGTAAAGATAAAACTAAAGTAAGTTGTTATCCAGCTAATTAATGAGTAATTTAAAGTATGAAATTCATACTTTTTTTATTATTTAATGTGTTAAAAAGTATTGATTAATCTATAATATTTGATACGTTGTGTATTAATTAGTACTTAGAAAACTTTAGAAGCCTTAGATTATTAAATGCCTAGTTATTTAAATAAAACTAGGTTTTATTTTGGTGTTAAATGAGTGTAATATATTAATATTGACTTTTTTCATATCTTTTTATACAATAATTCGCATAGGAAGTGGTAGTATGCTAGTGTTAAAGAAAGATATTATACCAGGTATGGTTGTTTGGGCTAAAAAAGTTCCTTTTTATGATGATCCAAGTTTAGTAAAAGATTCTGATTCTTCATTATATGCAGTAGTATATAGAAATGACGAAGCACTTTTGGCTTGTCCTTTAGTTAATCAATATGCTAAATGTGATGCTGTAACTTATTTATCTCCTAGTGAGTATCCTTTAAGATATACATCAAAAATAAAGGAATTAATATATAAAGTTCCTAATGAAACCGTTATTGGAAATCATAATTTTGCTTTAGCTCAAAATAAATATGAGTATTTTATAAGAAGATTATATCAAAAAATATTATCTAATCGTGCGGAAGGGGTTACTGAATACAATAATTTATTTACTGATTATTATTTTGATACCCATCGTCCTTCTATTGATAGTATAATAGTTTATCCACGAGCTAACGAAAATGGAAGATTTAGGAAATATTATGTAGTTGATGAAGACGATAGTTCATATAAATTAAAAGAAATAATTGGTTCTAAAAATGATGGATATACTTTTTTAGATGCACCAATTGTTGATATGCCTAAAGATAGAAAGTATTATTCAGTTTATATGGATTCAAAAGTTCATAAAGAAATGATTAAATCACTTTTTCCTAATAGGAATATATAATTTGAAGGTGAATTTATGTATAAATTAAATAGAGAAACAATTAAAGATATAAGCGATGGTATGGTTTATTGGGCAAAAAGGATACCTTATTACGATGCACCATGGTTAGTTAAGGATACTGATACATCAATGTATGTTGTAGCTCTTACTAAAGACGATTATTTTTTAGGTTGCCCTTTAGTAGGGTGCAATAAAAATGTTAGCCATTATTCTAGCGATATTGTTCTAGAAAGAAATAAATATCCATTAAAATATGATTCAGCAATAAATTTAACTTTGTATAAAGTATATAATAATCAGACTATTGGTAATAGATGTTTTAATATCAATAGTCAAACTTTGGCATATTTAAAAAAGAAAATTTATGAACGTATAGCAATTAATCATATAGAAGGGGATAAGACATATATGGATATTTTTGCTGATAAATATATGGAAGAACATAAGCCATTAATTAAAGATATTATTGTCTATCCTTGTGATGACCATTATGAAACTTACTATATTACTAATTTAGATAATGATAATTATTATTTATTAAAAGCTGATAAATTAGAAAGAAATCTTTATCAAATAACTAGTAGCGATATTGTAAAAAAGCCTAAATCTCTTAGGTATTACGATTATCATACCGACGTTAAAATATATCGTTAAAATTTAAAAGTATGCTTATTAAATATAGCTATTTTTAAGTAGTTATTTTACTTGTAAGAAAGTAGTAAGAAAGGACATTTCCTTCTTAAATACTTATTTAAAATGAAGATATTTTTACTTTAAAAGTACAAATTACCATTAAATTTTGACAAAAATCTTTTGTTAAAATTTGATAAAAGCTAAATAATGTGTTATACTTTCTTTACTTATAAGGGGTGTGTGATTATGTTTATTGATGAAGTTATTATTAAAGTAGAAGCAGGACGTGGTGGCGATGGTTGTCTTGCTTTTCGCCGTGAAAAATATATCCCAATGGGTGGACCTTACGGTGGGAACGGTGGTAAAGGTTCAGACATAAAATTTGTTGTCGACGAAGGATTACATACTTTAATCGATTTAAGATTTATGAAAAAGATTAAAGGTGAAAAAGGGGAGAATGGACGTGGTAAAAATCAAGACGGAGCTTCGGCTAAAGATATAATTATAAAAGTGCCAGCTGGTACCATTGTTACCGATAATGATACAGGTTTAATTTTAGCTGATTTAAAAAATAAAGATGATGAAGTAGTAGTTGCCTATGGTGGACGAGGAGGACGTGGAAACACAGCCTTTAAAACGCAAAGTAATCCTGCTCCTAATTTTGCTGAAAATGGTGAGCCAGGCGAAGAACGAGTTTTAAAAGTAGAATTAAAACTTTTAGCTGATGTGGGCTTAGTAGGTCTTCCTAGCGTTGGAAAAAGTACTATTATTTCTTGTGTATCACAAGCTAAACCTAAAATAGGAGCTTATCATTTTACGACTTTAACTCCTAATCTTGGTGTATGTAAAACAATCGATGGAAGAAGTTTTGTTATGGCAGATTTACCTGGACTTATCGAAGGAGCTAGTGAAGGTGATGGCTTAGGAGATAAATTTTTAAAACATATTGAGCGTACTAGAGTTATTGCTCATGTTATTGATATGTCTGGATTTGAAGGACGTGATCCTTATCTTGATTATGTTACTATTAATAAAGAATTAGAAAAATTTAATAAAAATTTATTAAAAAAACCACAAATAATTATTGCCAATAAAATGGATTTAGATAATGCTAAAGAAAATTTAAAAAAATTTAAAGAAAAAGTAAAAGAACCTATCTACGAAGTATCAGCTATTACTAATAAAGGTTTAGAAGTAGTTTTAACTAAATTAGCTGATATGTTGGATAGTATTCCTAAAACACCTTTATTTGAAGATAATGACTTTGAGTCTCACGTATTATATAAATTTAAAAAAGAAGAACCTTATACGATTGAACGAGTAGGTAATGAATTTGTTATTAAAGGTGAAGAAATAGAAAAATTATTTAAAATGACTAAATTTAATACAGATGATGCTATCCAAAGATTTGCTAAAAAATTAAGAAAAATGGGTATTGACGATAAATTGATAGAAATGGGTTGCCATGAAGGAGACATGGTACGTATCCTCGATTACTACTTTGAATTTAAATAAAAATTGCTAATAACTTTATTGTTGTTGCTAATTCAAAAGTCCTTTAGTAAAAGGTTAAAAATTAATATAAAAATAAAGTTTCTAATGACTTTATTTTTTATTTATGATAAAATTTTGGTAGGTGAGCTGATATGAAAAACAGAAGTGAATTACGAGAAATTAGTATGAAAGTATTATATCAAAAATATATTTTAGATAATACATCTACTAGTTACGATATCAAAAGTTTAATTAAAGAACAATTGGAAGTAGAAAACGACTTTGTTAATGAGTTAATTAATGGCGTTATTGATAACCAAGATAAAATAAATGAACTAGCTAATAAATATTTAGTTGATTGGAATATTGATAGACTTAGTAAAGTTGATAAAGCGATAATAAGTATTGCTATTTATGAATTGATGTATACTGAAACACCTAGTGTTGTTGCTATTAATGAAGCAATCGAATTATCTAAAAAATATAGTGATGAAAAAGTTGTTAAAATGTTAAATGCTACTTTAGATAAAATTTATCATAATGAGGTATAATATGGATCATAATTATATTACCGTTACGCAATTAACTAAATATATAAAGTATAAAATAGATAATGATGTAAATTTAGATAATGTTTATTTAAAAGGTGAAATATCTAATTTTAAAGCTCATACTAGAGGACATTTTTATTTTACTATTAAAGATGAGAATACGAGAATTAATGCGGTTATGTTTTCTAGTAGTGCAAGTAAAATAAAATTTATACCTACTGATGGTATGAAAGTATTAGTAAGAGGTAAAATAAGTGTTTATGAAGCAACTGGTGGTTACCAAATCTATGTTAATGAAATGATCGAAGATGGAGTTGGTAACTTATACATTGCTTTTGAACAATTAAAAAAGAAATTAGAGCAAGAAGGATTATTTGATGTATCTAAAAAGAAGAAAATACCTAAAATACCTAATTTGATAGGAATTATTACCGCACCTACAGGGGCTGCTATAAAAGATATATTATCAACTATAAAAAGACGTTGGCCTCTTGCTAACACCATTCTTTTTCCTAGTTTAGTTCAGGGTGAAGAAGCATCTTCTGATATTGTTAGAAACATTAATTTATCTAAAAATTATCCTTTAGATGTTCTAATTATTGGTCGTGGTGGTGGTTCAATCGAAGATTTATGGCCATTTAATGAAGAAATAGTAGCAAGAGCTATATATGAACTTGATACGCCCGTAATATCAGCAGTCGGACATGAAATAGATTTTACTATTGCTGACTTTGTAGCTGACTTGAGGGCACCAACCCCAACAGGAGCGGGGGAGATGGCTGTTCCTAATATGAGTGATGTTGTAAATTACTTAAATCAATTAAAACTAAGATTAACTAATAATATGGTTAATAACATAAATATTAAAAAAGAAATCTTAAATAAATTACAAAATAGTTTTGTTTTAAAAAATCCTTTAGCTATTTATGAAGTAAAAGAACAAAAATTTGATAACTTATATAATAGATTACTAATAAATTATAAAAACTTGGTTAATAATAATATTAATAAGGTTGTTTTAATTAATAATAATCTTATTAATAGTATGAATAATTTATTAAATAAAAATACTAATAAATATAATAATTTAATTCAAAAATTAGAAACACTTAATCCTATCTTAACTTTAAAAAGAGGATATGCTATTGTCAAATGTAATAATAAAGCAATCGATTCTATAAAAAAAATTAAAAATGATGATATAATTAATATAGAGTTACAAGATGGCAAGATTAATGCCAAAGTTATTGGAGGTTAATATGTTTAATAATGGATTTAATAATAATTTTAATTCTGTTTCTAAAAATTTACAAACTGGTAATATTGCCGGAATTAATAAAAATCCGTCTTCTGTTGTAGGAGTAACTAAAGCACCTAATAGTGTTAATGGTATTAATAAAATGCCTGTTAAAAATAATCCCTTTAGTAATGTAAAAATTGATAGACAAATGTCTAAATCAATTATGAACTCTAGTGGTGAAAATGTAATTAGAAATGATTTTAATAAAAATGGAGGTAATAATGGCAACTGTTAAAGAAAATAAAGAAAAAAATTTTGAACAATCATTAAATGAATTGGAACAAATTGTAAAAGATTTAGAAAATGGTAATGTTCCTTTAGATGATGCGATTAATAAATTTAACGAAGCTATGAATATCGTTAAAGCTTGTAATGATAAATTAAATAAAGCCGAAGAAAGTGTTAATAAGATATTAAATAAAGATGGTTCCTTAGATGATTTCAAAGTTGAATAAATTACCAGTTATGGTAATTTTTTTGTTGATTATAATAATAATGTAGTTACTTTAAAAGGAGATGAAAACATGAATTTTAAACGTAAACTACTTCATTTTTTCTTACTTCTTCTACTAGTTGTACCAATTAATGTCTATGCTTATTCTAATAAAGTTATTTTAGGTGGACAAAATATAGGAATTGAGGTCCATTCTGACGGTATAATGGTAGTTGGTTTTTATAAAGTAGACGATGTCTATTTAGGACGTAATGCAGGAATAGATATTGGGGACCGCATAATAAAAATTGCTAATCAAAAAGTTTCTAGTATTGCAGAAATGGTAACAGCTATTAATCAAAGTATTGATAATTCAAAAGTAAAAATGACTATCTTAAAAGGTAATAAGGAAACAGATGTTACACTAAATTTAGTAAAAGATAATAATGATGTCTATAAGACCGGATTATATGTAAAAGATGAAATTACTGGTATAGGAACCTTAACTTATATTGATCCTGAAACCAAAATTTTTGGAGCTTTAGGGCATGAAATTGTCGAAGCAAATTCCAATTCTAAATTTGAAATTAAAGAGGGAAAAATATTCAATTCTAAAGTAACAGGAACTATTAAAAGTGAAGGGAATACTACTGGTGAAAAAAATGCTATCTTTAATAAAAATATTGTATATGGTAATATAAAAGAAAATACTATCAATGGTATTTATGGAAACTATACGAGTGAATTTAACAATAATAATTTAATAGAGATAGCTAATCCTAGTGAAATAGTCCTTGGTGAAGCTTCGCTTTTAACTGTATTAAGTGGGAATGAAGTAAAAGAATATAAAATAAATATTTTAAAAATTAATACTAGTTCCAAAACGAAGAACATCTTATTTGAAATTACTGATGATACTCTACTAGATGTTACTAATGGTGTAATAAAAGGAATGAGTGGTAGTCCTATAATTCAAAATAATAAATTAATAGGTGCGGTTACTCATGCGATTGTTAATGACAATGAGAAAGGTTATGGAATATTTATTACAACAATGTTAGAAGAAGGAGAAAACTAAGAGACAATACGTCTCTTTTTTGATATTTGGATTATAATTTATGAAAAGAAAGAAGTAAAATATTGAATGAAATAAATAAATTTATGAATACTTATTTAGGTAAATGGTTTATTTCTTTAAAGGTTAAGTATAAGAATTAATCCTAATTATTAAATATGAAACAAAATAATAAGAGGAATGTTTATTTTGTTTCATATTTAATAATT
>CANQYA010000035.1 GCA_947627965.1 uncultured Bacilli bacterium | reverse complement strand
AACTATAGTAGATGCTCATTATGACGAAGACCACCATGGCTATTATACATGTTATAGTCAAGAAACTACTTGTACTCATATGATAAAGATAACTCAAACTAAAAAAGAGGGGAATAATTATCAAATATGGGGAGGGGAAACGCACGCAGGATATTGGTCAACAAGCTATGAACAAGCTCATAAAAACGAAGTGGATTCCAATATAAAAAAATATTTAGAAGAATGGTACGGAAAAAATTTAATAAATTATGACAGCTATATAGCAGATACAGGTTTTTGTAACGATAGAAGTTTATCAACTGGAACTGGTTTTGGACGTACTGAAACACATTATGGAGCAGGAGCAAGACTATTTTATAATAGTACTAAAACGCCACAGTTTGCTTGTCCTAATCCATCACATGATTTGTTTACGGTAACAAATAGTAAAGGAAATAAAAAGTCTACCCAAAAAGTAGGATTAATAACGGCGGATGAAGCGATGTATGCTGGTGGTGTATTTGGTGTAGAAAATAATAGTTATTATCTATATACAGGAGTACAGTACTGGACCATGAGCCCCTTCGACTTCTACTCTGACGATTCCCGCGTGGGCGATTGTCGCGTCTACTCGCCTGGTTTCTTGAGCGGTGCGCTCGTCTGGGATGCTCTCGGTGTGCGCCCCTCCGTCAATCTTACATCTAATGTAGAGATTACTTCTGCTACTCAAGATGGTACTATAAACGATCCTTATATATTAAAAACAAATATTGAATAAAATAATAGGTGTTAACATTTTTTACTTGACATATAATGTAATACTGGTTATAATCGAATTGTTAAGTGAACGAAAGGAGACATTATGGCAGTAAAAATTAGATTAACAAGAATGGGTGCTACTAAAAGACCTATGTATCGTATTGTAGCAACTGATTCAAGAAGACCAAGAGACGGTCAATATTTAGAGTTAGTTGGAACTTATAATCCATTAACTGAACCAGCAGAAGTAAAAATAAATAAAGAAGTAGCTATGAAATGGCTTAATAATGGTGCAGAAATAACTGATACTGTTAGAAATTTATTTAGTAAAGCTGGAATTATGAAAGAATATGCTGATTTAAAGAGTAAGAAGGGTAAATAATTATGGATTTAGTTGGATTAACTATGGAATTAGTTAAAGCTCTTGCTGTTAATAAAGAAGCAGTTAGCGTTAAAGAGTTTGAATCAGATGACCCTGATACTGTTATTATTCAAGTAATGATTGATAATAGTGATATGGGTAGAGTAATTGGTAAAGCTGGAAAAGTAGCTAATTCAATAAGGACTATTGTTCAAGCTAGCAGTTACCTTAAAGATAATAAACGTGTAAAAATTAATATTGATAGTTTTTAGAAATCATTACGGTTTCTTTTTTTCTTGACTTTTAATAATCTTTATAATATTATAACTGCCAAAGGGGGAAAAGAATGTGTTTGGAGATACCTTAATATTAGAAGAAAGTAACGCTAAATTAGATAATAAAAGAAGAATAGTTATTCCTAAATTTACTGGTGTTAGTGAAAATGATAAATTAGCATTCTTTTATACAGCAGATTTTAAAGGATTAAAAGTGTATCACCTTTCAACAGTTAAAGAAAGCCTATTAACTTTAGCTAATATGATACAAGACGATATACCATTTCAAAAATATATATTAGTTAAAAAAGATATTGAAAATATCGAATTATATTCCGCAGGATATGCTAAAGTTGATCAACAAGGGCGTATTGTTTTACCAGAATGTGCTTGTCAAAGACTTAATTTAACTAAAGATAAATCGTCTATCTTTATAGCAGGTACACTTGATAGTATCGAAATATATCCTAATCAAGAAACTTATATAGCTTCTAAAACACAAAGAATTAATAATAGTTCTAAGCAATTAAATACTTTCTTAAAATTTTATAAAGGATTAAAGAAATAGAAATGTACATAGTTATATTTCTTTTTTTTTGATACTTTATTTTGCTTGTTACTTTTGTAATTGTGTATTATAATTATACTTAGGATGTGAAAATATGAGTCAGGATATTAAAAATGTCCCATATCATGTAGCTATTATAATGGATGGGAATGGTAGATGGGCTCAGCAAAGAGGTTTAAAGAGAAGTATGGGACATTTAGAAGGTAGTAAAACCTTAGAAAAATTAGGTGTCCATATTTTAAAAAAAGGTGTCAAAGTATTAAGTATTTTTGCTTTTTCCGTAGAAAACTTTAAAAGAAGCAAAGAAGAAGTTGATTATTTAATGAACCTTTTTGTTGAAATGTTTACTAAAAACTTTAAGTCTTTTCAAAAAGAACATATTAAAGTAGTTTTCTCAGGTAGAAAGAATATGCTTAGTAATGAAGTATTAAATTCAATGAATGAAATACAGAAAAAAACTGAGGATAATACTAAAGGAATATTAAACATATGCTTAAATTATGGAGGACAAGAAGAAATAATTGATGCTAGTAAGAAAATAGCTTTAGATTATCATAATGGTAAATTAGACTTAGAAACATTAAATAAAGAAACTTTTTATAAGTATTTATATAATAATTTACCACCTATTGATTTATTAATAAGAACAAGTGGAGAATTAAGAATAAGTAATTTTATGTTGTATCAAATGGCATATAGTGAAATGGTATTTACTAATACTTATTTTCCTGATTTTAATAGTAAAGAGTTTGATATAGTTTTAGAAGAATATTATAAAAGAAATAGAAGATTTGGAGGTAATTAATTATGAAAGTAAGAGTAATTAGTGCTTTATGTTTGTTAGCTATCTTTATTCCATTATTATTAATAGGAGGATTACCATATTCAATATTAATGGTATTTATATCATTATTAGGATTACGTGAATTATTAAATATAAGAAAGAAAAAGAAACCTTTTCCTTTCTTAGTTGAATTATGTGCTTATATCATTGTAATATTTATGACATTAAGTAACTTTAGGTCAAAAGATTTATATTTTATAATGGATTATAGACTGATGTCAGCTATTATGTTTATTTTCTTATTGCCTTTAGTCTTTATTAATGATAGTGATAAATATAATTTGAATGATGCTTTATTTTTAGTAGCAAGTACTATTTTTATGGGATTAAGTTTTAATTTATTAATATTAGTTCGTAATTTTAGTTTAGAATATATAATTTATTTATTTTTAATTTCAACTATTACTGATACTTTTGCTTTATTTACAGGAATGTATATCGGTAAAAATCCTTTAGCACCACAAATATCTCCTAAGAAAACAATTGAAGGAGCTTTAGGTGGTACGATTATGGGGGTTTTAGTAGGAACTGTTTATTATACGACGGTAATTGATGTTAGTGCAAAGGTAGGAACAATTATTTTTATAACACTAGTATTATCAATAATTGGTCAATTAGGAGATTTAATCTTTTCAGCTATTAAACGTTACTACAATGTTAAAGATTTTTCTAATTTAATTCCAGGACATGGTGGTATTCTTGATCGCCTTGATAGTATTATCTTTATTGTACTTGGATTTATATTATTTATAGAATTTTTATAGGAGGAAAGATATGATAACATTAATTCTATTTGTATTAATATTAGGTATTATCGTTTTAGTTCATGAATTTGGACACTTTATCTTTGCTAAAATGTTTGGTGTATATGTTTATGAATTTTCGATTGGTATGGGTCCTAAAATATGGGGTAAAAAAAGTAAAAAGGACGAGACAGAATACTGTATAAGGGCTATACCTATTGGTGGATTTGTTCAATTAGCAGGTGAAGAAGTAGATGACGATAAAAGCGTTCCTAAAGAAAAGAAAATGTACAATAAACCAGTTTGGCAAAGATTTTTAATTATGTTTTTTGGAGCTGGTAATAATTTTATTTTAGCTTTCTTAGTCCTTTTATTATGTGGTATTTTCTTCGGTTCACCAATAATGGATCCTGTTGTTAATAAATTGACAGAAGGTTATCCAATGGAATTGGCAGGATTAGAAGAGGGAGATAAATTTTTAAAAATAAATGGTAGTAGTATTTCTACTGTTGACGATGTTAAATTATATTTAGCCGTAGAAACTGACGGGGAACCAGTAACTTTTAAAGTAAAAAAAGCAAATGGGGAAGTAAAAGACTATACAGTAACTCCTATTAAAGAAGAAGTTGATGGTGTTACTTCTTATAAATTTGGTATAGAATTTACTCGTCAAAACGAAAAAGGAATTCTCGCACCAATTAAATATGCTTTTACTAAGATTGGAGCTTTATTTAAACAGATGTTTATTACTTTAAAACTATTATTTACAGGTGGTGTTGGGGTCGATAGTTTAAGTGGACCTGTCGGTATCTATTCAATTGTTGGACAGACGAGAAGTGCTGGTGTTGAAAGCATTTTACAGCTACTAGCGTTACTATGTATTAACGTAGGCTTTATTAATCTATTACCATTCCCAGCTTTTGACGGAGGAAGAATTTTATTCTTAGTAATAGAAAAAATTAAAGGTTCACCGGTAAATCCTAAAATAGAAAATATTTTCCATAGTATTGGCTTTATCTTACTATTATTACTATTATTATTTATTACTTTTAATGATATAGTAAGATTAGTAATTAAATAATAAACCCTAAAACCCCTAATTTAATAGGGGTTTTTTAATGCCTTTTTCAAATAATTTCTTCTTTGTAAAAAAATGTCATATTTATTTGCTTTTTTAAATGGAAGTGGTTATAATAAAAAGCATATTTTGAAGGAGTGAATTATATGCAAAAAACAAACTTACCAGTGCTTTTAATTCGTAATATGGTTCTATTCCCTCATAGTGAAATGCGATTAGAGTTTGAAAGTGACAACGATAAAAAATTACTATCACTTGCTGAGTCTTATTATAATAGTAAAATTTTAGTAGCAATACCAAAAGACAGTTTGGAAATCGATCCTGATATTAGTGAGTTACCTAAAATAGGGGTAGTTGCTCAAATAAAGATGAAAATAGAAATGCCTAATGGTAAGACAAGAATTATTTTATCCGGATTAAATAGAGCAAGGGTTCATGCATATAATAAAGAAGATAATATTTATGAAGCCATGACTAGTAATATCATTCCTGAAGAATTAGAATTAAAAGAAGAACTAGCATATGCTAGAAGTCTTATGAAACATGTTGAAATATATGTCGAAGAAGTACCTTATATGTCTAATACCGTTCTAGCTCAAACTTCAGGTATTACTGATATTGATAAATTAACCGATATTATTTCCATCTTTTTACCGACAACATACGAACGTCGACTTGAATATATCGAAGAAGTATCGTCAACTAGTAGAGTAAAAATGATTTTAGACGATATTAATCACGATATGGAAATACTAAAATTAGAAAAACAAATTGAAGAAGAAGTAAGTAAACAATTAGACGAAAGTCAAAAAGAATTTGTTTTAAGAGAAAAGATAAGAGTTATTAAAGAAGAATTAGGAGATATTGACGACAAAGATAATGAAATAGACCAATTGAGAAGTGATATAGAACACCTTAATTGTTCAGAAAAAGTTAGAAAAAGACTTTATAATGAATTAGAACGTTATTCTAATTGTAACCCTAATTCCCCTGAATTAGGAATGATTAGAACTTATATTGATTGGCTTTTAAAATTACCTTGGAATAAAATAACTAAAGATAATAATGACTTAAATAAAGTTAAGGAAATACTAGATAGTACTCATTATGCTTTAGATAATGTTAAAGAAAGAATATTAGAGTATTTAGCCGTTAAACAGAAAACGAATGATTTAAGAAGTCCTATCCTCTGTTTAGTAGGACCACCAGGAGTAGGTAAAACAACACTTGCTAAAAGTATAGCTGAAAGCTTAAAACGTAAATGGACAAAAATATCAGTTGGTGGTGTCAATGACGAAGCCGAAATAGTAGGACATCGCAGAACTTATATAGGTTCAGCACCAGGACTTATTATTCAAGGAATGAAAAAAGCAGGTACTTCTAATCCTGTTTTCATAATTGACGAAATAGATAAAATGACTAAAGATATTAAAGGAGATCCCGCTTCAAGTTTACTAGAAGTTTTAGATAAAGAACAAAATAAAGCTTTTACAGACCATTATCTTGAAGAAGAATTTGATTTAAGTCATGTCATGTTTATCGCCACAGCTAATTACTTAGAACAAATACCAAATGAATTAAGAGATCGTTTAGAAATAATCGAATTATCTTCTTATACTGAATATGAAAAATTTGATATAGCCAAAAATTATCTTTTGAAGAAACTATTACAAGAACATGGTTTAAATGAAAAAGAAGTAAGTATAAGTGATGATGCCATATTTACTATTATTAGAAATTATACTAAAGAAGCAGGAGTACGTGATTTAGAAAGAGAAATTGCTACTATTTTAAGAAAAATAGTAAAAGATATGGTCATTAATAAAAATAAAGATAAGAAATATAAAATAAGTACTAATAACTTAGAAAAATACTTAGGTAATAAAAAATATTATTATAATGATAACGAAGAAGATGCTCGAATAGGAGTTGTTAACGGATTAGCTTATACACCTTTTGGTGGAGATATTTTACCAATAGAAGCTACTACTTTTAAAGGAAAAGGGGAATTAATTTTAACAGGTTCCTTAGGAGAAGTAATGCGTGAATCAGCTCGTATTGCCTTTAGTTATATTAAAAGTAATTGTCAATTATATAATATTAATTTAGATTTTTTAAATAAAATTGATATTCATATTCACGTTCCTGAAGGAGCTGTACCTAAAGAAGGACCATCAGCAGTAGTAGCAATAACTACTGCTTTACTAAGTTCTTTTACTAAAACTTTAGTACCTTCTAATATAAGTATGACAGGAGAAATGACTTTAAGTGGTAAAGTTTTACCAATAGGTGGGGTTAGAGAAAAACTAATAGGTGCTCATCGTGCTAAGATAAAAACAGTCTTCTTACCTAAACAAAATCAAAAAGATTTAGAAGAAGTACCACATGACGTAAGAAAAGAATTAAATATTATATATGTTGATAATTATATAGAAATTTTTAATTATATAAAGGAGTAATTATGAATAATGCTATTAATGAAATTCAAAAACATATAGAAGGCGAGAAACTATTATTAGAAGATAGAGAAATTTATAGTGCTAAAGAAAAAGAGTTAATTCTTAATGCGATTAGGTTTAGAGTTGATAGAAGTCCACTTTTCTATTATTACTATGTTTCTAATTACTTTACTAAACTATTAAATGTTTGTGGTAAAGAAATGTTTAATTTTGAAAATAGTCTAGATCTTTATATTATGACTTTAATTGTAAATAGTACTTTGCCTATTGATTATCATCAAAAAGAACTTGATATCGATTGGTCAATGTATAATGCCAATGAAGTTTTTGGGTGTCCTAATGGGGAATTATATACTGATATGATAAAAAAACATATTATTCCTATTGAAGAAATTAGAAAGTTTTATTCTTTCAATTTTCCTGTTTATAGTAAATGTGTCGATCTTGACTTTATTATAACTAATTGCTTTTTATTAAATGTATATCCTGAATTTTATAATGAAAATAGTATCGCTAAAGTAGAAGAATTAGTGGAAACAGAGATTAGTGATTACTATATTGTTTCTAGAAAATATTATCCTGTATTGAATAATGCTAAAAAATCGTTGGCAAGAGCTTTAAAAAAATATAAAAAAAATAATGAAAGTCTCGATAAAAAATCAAAAACCAAAAATATATTTCAAAAAAGATAAAAAAAATAATTTTTATGTGTTATACTGAATAAGTATAAGTAGGAGGACAATATGTTATCAGTTGTTATTTTAGGATTTATTCAGGGGATAGCCGAATTTTTACCAATTTCTTCTAGTGCACATTTAATTATTTTTAGAAATTTATTTGGAATTGGTGCGAATATTGGAAATGATATAGCTATGTCTTTTGATATAGCCTTACATTTTGGTACTTTATTAGCTATAGGAATATTTTTCTTTAAAGACTTTATAAATATGATTAAAAAAGGTTTTACTAAAGGAATACGTGATGATGAAGGGAAAATACTTTGGTATATTATAGTAGCAACTATACCAGCGGCAATAATGGGAGTATTATTTGAAGATGTAATTGAGAATGCGATTAGAAATAATTTTATTTTAATAGCTTTAGCACTTATTATAATGGGTATTATTATGTATATAGTAGATAAATACTTTAAAGCTAAAAAAGAAATAAAAGATTTAACTCTAAAAGATGCTTTCTTAATTGGTTGTAGTCAGATTTTTGCACTTATTCCTGGATTTTCACGAAGTGGAACAACGATTACAGCGGGTAGATGTTTACAATTAAAAAGAGAAGATTCAGCTAAGTTTTCTTTCTTCCTATCCGCACCAATAGTATTGGGAGCTGTAATCCTTGATTTAAAAGATAGTTATATGAGTATTATTGATAACTTTTCAATATTTGCTGTTGGTATTTTAGTATCATTTATAGTAGGGATGTTATGTATAAAATTTTTAATGAAATATTTAAAGAAACATGATTTTAATATTTTTATGTGGTATCGTTTGGCTTTAGGTATTTTAGTAATATTGTGGACACTTATTTAGAATGGAGCTATTATGGGACTATTAATTACACTAATATTAGGAATATTTGTTATAGTTGGTGCTATTATTACTTTTGTAAGTAATAATAATGATAAATTTGTTAATTTTTCAATAAGTTTAGCTTTTTCCGTTATGGTAATGTTAATAATAGTAGATTTATTACCAGAAGTAAACAGTATTTTTATAAATAAATTTGGTATAGTAAAAGGTATTTCTTTAGCTATAATTGGAATTATAATAGGTATTGTTATTTTAAAAATATTAGATATCTTTATACCTGAACACGATGGTAAGAAAAAAGAAGAATTAAATCATATTGGATTAATATCTAGTATTGCCCTAGTTTTACATAATATAATTGAAGGAATGGCTGTTTATTCAACAGTTAATAATTCTTTAAAAGCAGGTATTTTAATATGTATAGGTATTGGATTACATAATATACCGTTAGGTATGGTTATTACTTCAACTTTTTATAAAGCTAGTAATAATAAAAGAAAAACTTGGTTTATTGTTATTGCTTTAGCTCTTTCAACTTTTGTAGGAGGTTTAATAGCAAGTTTAATTGGTGGAATAATTGCCAATGAATTAATAGAAGGAATATTATTATGTATAACATTAGGTATGCTTATATATATAAGTATTTTTGAATTATTACCTAAGATAAGAGAAATGAAAAGAAAAGAAATTGCTATTATAGGAATATTATTAGGTATTATTTTAATTATGGTGACTTTATTTATATAAGTCATTTTTTTATTCATTTGGTATAAATCACCAAATTAAAATAACAAAAAAATGTCAAATTATTTTAACAAAAAAATTAGGGAACCTATTAGTAAGGCTCCCTAAAATTTTTATATATTCTTCATTCTAAATCCATTTCCTTTTTTGCTTGGATAATTAT